>NZ_FWWT01000013.1 GCF_900176035.1 Desulfonispora thiosulfatigenes DSM 11270
ATGGATATGTGTAATGGTGAAATTATTAGTTATGGTATTGCTAAGCGTCCTACGGCCAAGAGCGTAATGGATGCACTAGATAAGGCCATTAAAATAACCTCAGATTGTCCTTATCGCCGAACATTCCATTCAGATCAAGGATGGGCTTACCAGATGAGAGCATACTCTAACCGGCTTAAGGAAGAACGTATTTTTCAAAGTATGTCTAGAAAAGGTAACTGCTATGATAATTCCGTTATGGAGAACTTCTTTGGACTGCTTAAACAAGAGATTTACTATGGTGTCGTCTATTACAGCTATGAGGAATTGAAGTCGGAAATTGAACGATACATAAATTACTATAACGAAAAGAGAATTAAAGAGAAACTTGGATGGCTAAGTCCAGTGCAATACAGACTTAGTCTTCAGGCTGCATAAAAATAGCGAGGCAGCCGAAACTGTCTCGCTAATAAAGTCTAACTTTTAGGGGTCACCTCAATTGCTTTGAGAGTGCCTTTTGTATAAGAAATGTATAGAGATTTAATTGAATAAATTACTTATCCTTATATAAATATATCTATTAATTCATTTTAAAAATTGTTATTCTCCAGTTTTAATAAAAATTCTTTAATTTCTAGACCTCCGTCATATCCTGTTAAAGAACCATTTTTGCCAATAACCCGATGGCAGGGAATAATAATTGAAATAGGATTTTTATTATTAGCCTGACCTACAGCTCTTGCTGCTTTTTCGTTTCCAATGATCTTAGCAATTTCCCCGTAATTTTTAGTAACCCCATATGGTATTTGCTGCAACGCATTCCAGACCTTTTGTCTAAACGGAGTTCCCTTAGGGGATAGAGGTAAGGTAAATACTTTACGCTTTCCTTCAAAATATTCTTGTAACTGTTCATATGCTCTTTTTAAAACCTCTGTTTCTTTAAGAGTATATTCCTCAAACTCATTACCCGTTTGAAGATAATTCTCCTTTTGATAATGCACATTAGTGATTTTATTATTCTCTTCAGTAATAGCTATTTCACCGAGTGGTAGTTGATAATAAAATATATTTTTCATAATATCCCAAATCCTTTTCTAATTAATATTGTTCAGGCATATATATAATTTAATACTATTATATTCTAAACCTTAAAACTATAATTCAAAACACCTTGACAAATAAATTCATGGATTCTAAAATAGAGATAACACATGAATAGTTGTTCATATGTTCATATATTATAGTTAGAGGTGTTTTTATGTATGATAAAGGTAAAGAAATTGATAAATGCGATTGCACGATAATCCATGATGATGTTGTAAAAAAGGTTAAAGCTAAGATGCCTTTAGAGGAAAACTTAGTTGACCTAGCAGAATTATTTAAGGTATTTGGTGATTCTACCCGCATAAGAATTCTTTCAGCCTTAGCCATATCAGAAATGTGTGTGTGCGATATTGCTGCTTTATTAAATATGACGCAATCTGCAATTTCTCATCAACTCAGAATTTTAAAGCAAGCAAGACTAATCAAAAACAGAAGAGATGGCAAGATAGTTTTTTATGCTTTAGATGATGAACATGTCGAACATATCTTTGAACAAGGATTAATTCACATTAACGAAAGATAATTTAACTTCAAGGTTTGAGGGGTGAATATATGAGTTCAAATATAAAAAAAGAAGTCATTTTAGAAGGTCTAAATTGTGCACATTGTGCAAGTAAAATTGAACACGAAGTAACTGGACTAGAAAATGTAACCTTTGCCCATTTAGATTTTATCTCCAAAAAATTAACAATAGACATTAAAAATGACGATCATGCAAATCACACAATGCATGGAGTCACTAAAATAGTCCATAAGCTAGAACCTGATGTGAAAATCATTGATAAAGATGCTGACAAAAAGGAAAAACTTGAAAGGCTAGAAACATCTAACGAAAAGAAACAAGAACTATATCGTATTGGAATAGGTGCATTTTTATTTGCATTAGCGTTAATATTTAACTTTTCTCCTAATATTGAACTTGCACTTTATTTAATCGCATATGTCTTAGTAGGGATAGAAGTGTTAATAAAATCGGCTAAAAATATTAAGCGCGGTCAAGTTTTTGATGAGAACTTTTTAATGACTATTGCAACAATTGGTGCTTTTGCTATAAAAGAGTACCCAGAAGCAGTTGCTGTGATGCTGTTTTATCAAATAGGCGAATTCTTTCAGGGACTCGCTGTAAATCGTTCACGTAAATCAATTGCAGATCTCATGGATATAAAGCCCGAATTTGCAAACTTTAAAACTAAGCATGGAGTTACAAAGGTTTCTCCGGAAAAAGTTAAAATTGGTGACATAATCATAGTAAAACCTGGAGAAAAGGTTCCTCTTGATGGGATAGTTACAAAAGGTACGTCTATGGTAGAAACATCTGCATTAACAGGTGAATCAGTACCAAAGAGGATTAGTGAAGGTCAAGAAATTTTAAGTGGTTTTATTAATATCAATGGACTTCTTACTATTTCAGTAACTAAAGAGTTTAAAGATTCTACCGTTTCTAAAATCTTAGACCTAGTACAAAATGCAAGTAGTAGAAAATCACAGACTGAAAACTTTATTACAAAGTTCGCTAGATATTATACACCTACTGTAGTTATCATAGCTGCTTTACTCGCTATTCTTCCACCTTTACTACTTACTGGGGCTAACTTTTCTGACTGGCTTTACAGGGCGTTAGTATTTCTCGTAATTTCCTGCCCTTGTGCACTTGTGGTTTCCATACCTCTTGGATTTTTTGGTGGTATCGGTACTGCTTCAAAACATGGAATCCTCATAAAAGGCAGTAATTATTTAGAGGCATTAAATAATGTAGAAGTGATAGTATTTGATAAAACTGGAACACTTACCAAAGGGGTATTTAAAGTTACTGAGGTAAATCCTGCTAATGATTTTACTAAAGATGAAATCCTAGAATATGCAGCTCTTGCTGAAAGTTATTCAAATCATCCAATTGCTGAGTCAATTCAAAAAGCATATCAAAAAGAAATAAAAAAGATTCAATTACCGATTATAGTGAAATTCCTGGTCACGGACTGAAAGTTAAAACTAGGGACCATGAAATCCTAGCGGGTAATGCTAGATTAATGCAAAAAGAACAGATAGAATTTAATACTATAAATACACCTAGTACCATAGTGCACATTGCTATTGATAAAAAATATGCAGGCCATCTCATAATTTCCGATGAACTAAAAGAAGATTCTAAAAGTGCCTTGCAAAGACTTAAACATATGGGCATTCATAAAACGGTTATGCTCACAGGTGATTCAAAGTTAGTGGCTGCAAAGGTGGCAAAAGAATTAGGCATAGATGAAGTATATGCTGAGCTTCTCCCTCAAGATAAGATGGAAAAATTAGAAATGTTGGAAAAGAAAACATCTTCTAAAGGTAAACTGGTCTTTGTGGGGGATGGTATAAATGATGCCCCTGTCCTTAAAGGAGCTGATATTGGAATTGCCATGGGAGCCTTAGGATCAGATGCCGCTATTGAAGCTGCTGATATCGTGCTCATGACTGATGAACCTACAAAAATAGCATGCGCCTTAAAAATAGCAAAAAGAACAAGACTAATTGTATGGCAAAATATTATCCTAGCATTAGGAGTAAAACTAGTTGTTCTCTCTCTTGGTGCAGGTGGAATAGCAACCCTTTGGGAAGCGGTCTTTGCCGATGTTGGCGTAGCCTTATTAGCAGTTTTAAATTCCATGCGGGTAATGAAAATAGGCCAGGTGAAGTAACCCTCTTTATTAGAGGGTTATTTCATTTGAATGCTCTCCTTTTTATAATATTAGTAGCAATTATGGTATATAAATTACTTTAAAATATGAATTCACTTAATAACCTGTTTCTATAAGCTTTTTATTTGGTTCGTCTATGAATAGGCCATTGAGCAAAGGCTAAATAAAATAGCATAATTAAGTTTACTATAGGTATAACTATTAGTAAACTTAAACGACCAGGAAAACCTGCCTTGGAAAAGACCTTCCAAAATGGCCAAACTAAAAGGAGGCCACTAAATAATATTAATTCTACTAATCCAAACATGAAATATTCACCTCCTTTTATTCATTTCTATGTTTATAACAAGTATATCCTCTCATACAAGTAACAATCGTTAATATAGTAGCAAGTCCACTTATAATTTCATTTTCAAATGTTTTATATAAATATCCACCAATTACTATACCACCTAATAAACTTAGAATTCCAAGCAAGAAAATAAAATAAATCTTATTGATTTTTTTCATATGGTGTGGTACCTTACCTCCAATATAATGTCCAGGATTATACTGGTTTTCAGTCCACTCTTCTAGCTCATTTAAATCTTCACTAGGATGTTTTGGTTTCTCCATTAATATCACTCCATTTATAAATTAGCAGGAAATATCATCTATAATTTATGTTTTGAATCTAAAAACCCTTTAAATTATGAATTAATAATTATAAAATTATAAATTCAGGCTCATATATAAGACAGTATAAGTTACAAAATGGTTCTCCTACATTTACAAAAAATATAGTTTACTTTAAACAAAAATAAACAGAACTATTTTGTAAACTAGTCTGTCTATCTAATACGTACTAGAAGGAGTGGACTTGAATGATGAGTAAAAAAATGGATATTGCTATTGCTTTCGGGTTAACTATATTTAAGCTAATATTATGGGCATATAAAATGTTAATTACAAGCGACATACCGGTTAAAATGTCTTTTATGGATAGTTTATTAATAACAGGTCTGTTATTGTTAACCTTTATAATATATGGATTTTATATAACAAAAACAAAATTTATTAAATTGAACATTATATTATTAGCGTTACCACTATTACTATGGTTTACATGTACGCAGCAATCCTTAACATATCATTACCACAAATATGATACGATAGTTAGCATTATAGGTTTTACTACAATATTGGTTTCCTTTCTACAACTTCTCTATTTGAAAAAGAAAAAAATATTTATTAAACGTTGACCCTTTTACAGCATTTCCATAAGCGTGATACTAAATCGGATCGATCAGATATAAACGCTCTTTAACACTTTCAAATTCCAAAACTAAACCATTCTCATCTGGCATATAATTCAATTCATTATCACTATAGTTCCTGCTCCCAGGGTCAACAGGAACTATAGAGCCCCCTCCATATTTATCCTCCTGTTAATTTAAATCTTTTATTATTTTCATCAATTCCTCATATTTAATATTAGTAGCAACTACTATATATTCCATGGAGTTTATAGTCCAATGAACTTGATAATTATTAGCATTTTCAATAATCAAAAATTCAATATCATTTTTTGTAACCTTTTTAATTTTTGCATTTTTAGGAACATAGGTATTAGTAGTTCTTTCTCCTATAATATTTTCTTGCTTAATCAGTAACATTTTATCATCATTTTCAAAAATTAAATTAGTTATTGCATAGGGATATTTCCCTGCATTAATACTTATTTGTGGTTTATTAGTAATACCTGCAGATAAATAATTTGGATACTTTATATTATAAGTCGTCATACTTTGTGCTTCTTCAAATGTTAAATCCTTATATAGTCCTGGCTCAATTTTAATATTTGTGTTTTTAGATATAACTGTAGCCTCTCCATCCTCTGATTTGGAAAACCACTGATAAGTCTCATCTTTAAATGCTGTGACCTTATTTGCATTAACAATCGGTGTAGCAATTATTATTATTACTAACACTGCTACTATTATTTTTAAATGTTTCCTATGCTTGATACCTTTTTGTTTAGGTTTATTTTCTGTTTTATTTAATCTTTTTTCAAACTCTTCCCATGATTGTTCAACATCTATAGATACAGGACCTTCAATCATTATTTTTAAATTATCTTCTATGCTTTTATCTAAATATTTATCATCCATTATTTATCACCCTCAATCAACTTTAGATAATCTTTATTAATAGACGGTAATATTTTAGAAAGCGTTCCCTTTGATCTATGTAAAGATGATTTAATTGTTCCTAGCGGTTTTTCTAACATATCAGCTATTTCTTGATCTTTAAGTTGCCAATAAAATTTTAAAATAATTATCTGATTTGCTGGAGGAGTGAGCTTTGTGATTGCTAACCTCATTTCTTTGCTTAATTCTAAATTTTCTAACTCATCATAAGGGTCAATATAATTATTAGTTTTCTGTATAATAAATTTTTCCAGCAAATCATTATCTTCAATAGCTACCACCTTCTGATTATCTCTATAAATATCAATAGCACACCTCGAAGCAATGACAGCAACCCATGCCCCAAATTTACTAGCATCCTTTAATTTATCTATATTTTTATATGCTTTTATAAAAGCCTCTTGGGCAGATTCCTCAGCTAAATAATGATTTTTTAATATTAAAAAGCAAGTAGAATATACCCTTTTATAATAAGTTGTATAAAGTACTTTAAAATATGAGTTCACTTAATCACCTTTTTCTATAAGCCTTTTATTTGGTTCGTCTATGAATAGCTCTTTTTTAAATAAAACTAGACAGAACTATTTCGTAAAATAGTCTGTCTATCTAATAAATATTATCAAGTATCACCATTAATTACACATTCCTTTAATACTCTATTAACTAATTCTTTATCTTCATAATTAACTATAAATTTTACTTCGTTGTTAAAATAAAAAAACCTAACTTTTTGTAAAGAGATGTTTAAATCATATTGCACGCCTTTTTTTAATAAATTATTTTTATAAACTTTGCTCCACTGATAATCAACAATATCATTCCAGCTTATAGTTTCACTTTTAAAAAGTATACCATGTTCATAAACTATATTTCGCTGCCATCCTAAATAACTCTCCAAGATTAAGCTACAAAAAGAAACTATGATCAAAGTTAGCGTACTTAGTATATTACTTTTATAAGAAACTATAGTAACAAGCTCTCTTGTCATATTGTTATCCAAAAAATATTTTCTTAAATGTTCTAAATACTCTAAATTGAATAATTGAAAAATACTATTTATGTAATCTTGATGTAATAAATGATAGACTTCATTAGTTTTAATAATAAATATTCTTAACAAGATAATAAATGTTACAAACCAAATTAAGCTCGCAATCATGGAATTTAAGTTTTTATTTAACTCTATAATTATTTTATCTTTTCCTTGTCGTCTAATCTTTTTGTCTTTATAGATTTTAATAAGTACAAATAGAATAAGACCAATATTTAATATACTAAATAATATATAAGTCATCATTTTAACCCATCTCTTTCTTCTTAGGTTTCATTGAAAAAACAGTTAATTTTCAAAATAATTCTGCCTTTTTTTGTCGAATTAGAACTTTCTCTATCAAAAGTTTATGGAACCATTTTGAAACTTATCTTGATTAAAACATCCTTTTGTTCATATAAGTATATTCATTCTATATTTACTAACATCCTTACTGCAAAACTACAGGTCACAAGTTTTAAAGACTTGTTTATTATCAATATCATCTTAAGAATTATTTTTAATATATATTTTCAATGCTTTTATAAGTAAAATCATTGTATATATGCCAAGTATAGTTAAACTTAAATAAATGAACATTGTTCCTAAGCCAAATAACTGTGCTAAAATCATATAAATCACCTCCTGTTTATATATCCACCATTAATTTGTTTTATATATCTAAATTTAATGCTTCTCTGTTTTTACTGGACTACTCTCAATTATATTAAATGTTTTGCCTGCATCAATTAGGTATATTTCTTGTTTAACTAGCTGTTCATTATCTTTCATAAATTCTAATTGTGATAAATATACATCTTTCCAATTTTTATAATTTCCAATATAATTTGCCGAATTTGAATAAATTATATTTTGCCAATAATCATGCTTTAAGTTTTCCAAATCAATGTTTTGTCCTTGTTCATGAAATAAATCTAAATAATCTTCATTAGCTTTTTTTCTTGTGATAAATTCCCTTACAGTATTTTGCGAGTCTAAATAAAAGTCCCACTTAGGCATTCTGTTAAAATAATTATAATTTTCTATTTGCCACTTTAACTTAATTGGAATAGTAGTAACAATATTATCATTGTTATCTTTAATTCCTATCGTTATTTGTTCTATACTTTTATCGAAAAAACTATTTTGTTTATAAAAAAAGAAAGTACTTTCATTAAACTCCATACCATCTCTATGAAGAGGTAAACTAACCCCCTGGTCATCAATCAAATCAATTTTGTCTCTTATACTATCAAAATACTTTTCATCTAAATTTTCTCTAATTAAAGTACCTCTTAATTCGATAATTCCATACTTTTTATCTTCATTATATTGCAACTCTCTATAAGGCTTCCTATAAAAATAACTGGTTGCAAGAAAAGGTTTTTGCAAAAACCGAGGTAAACGAGTGCCTACTTTAAAGTGCCAACCATCAAATTCGATGTAATTCGGTTTACGGTCTGTTAAAACAAGTTCATCAAATTTAATAATATTACCTTCATAGTTAACTTTAGTATCAACTACACATCTTTTGATTGATATTTTATGTTGATTGTAAAAATAAATAGTGATTACTAGCCAGATAACAATTACTACCAAAAATACCTTTAGCCATACTTTTTTCATTTTCCTTTCACCTCAACATTATTAAGTATCAATTTTAAAATAAGTTGTATAAAGTACTTTAAAATATGAATTCACTTAATCGCCTTTTTCTATAAGCCTTTTATTTGGTTCGTCTATGAATAGGCCACTTCTAAAATAAGGATTAAAATCCAGACCTCTATAATTACATTTTAAACCTAAAAACCCTTTATATTTTTGGCGTTGCAAAATATAAAGGTTATATATATTTAAGAATTTAAGCTTATTCTCTTTTAAATTTTATAGACTAATTGGGGTTAAGAAAGATGTAATTATTAAGTCATTTCCCATATATTGAATTAAATCCTATTTCTTCACCATCTTGCTCTAATACTAAAGTATCATAAATATCTGTAGGAAACGGTTCTACCTCATAAACTATTTGTTTTCGCTCAGATAAAGCATCTGTATCAAATTTTATTTTTAAGATATCTTCATTTAATTCATAATCTATATTTTCATATGAATTTTCAGTGCCCTTTAAAATAATATATAGATGTTTATTTGTTTCAAGGGCATATATTCCACCTTCCTCCAATTCATGTAAGACTTCTACCAGCTTCATGTCTCTATTGTTCATAATCTCTTTTAAAGTTACATCTTTAATGAAATCAATTTTGTGAGCTTCCTTGTTATAAAAGTAAGGTCATCTTCTGATTTTTCATATATGATCATACCCCCTTACTTTATTTAACAATTAATCTATTTATTTTATCAAACCAATTTTAAATATTAATAACTCTAAATTCTGAGCACTCCTATTTCCCTTCAAAAAAGACAATTATCAACTTGTTTCTATCTTTAAACGTTAAACAAACCGAAAAAATTATTAGCCTTCACTATCCACAGTAATATTATAAGCAACATTATATTGAAGATTAATTGACTAATTGTAAAAATATATGCATTTCTATTTACGGCATATTTCCATTCCATAACAGCTCTAACTATTTCAGAGATTCCTAAAAATATAAATCCTAAAACCCCAGGTTGAAGATACCAGATAATTTTATCCGGGCCACTTACTAGATAAATGTATAAAATAAAAAGTATTATCAAAAAACTAATTCTAATTGTCGAATCAATTTTTTTATGTTTTTCATTTACATGATTATATGTAAAGAATTTTCTTTTTTCTACTTTTAAATACCTTCTCATTACAGCTTCAAAAGCAAATATCAAAGATGTAAATATAGCTAGCACAAAAAATAACTTTAGCCAAAACAAAGGGTCTACACCATACAATATAAAACACTCCTTTTTCTAGTTTACTCATACACTACTTGCAGTGGACTGATCTCAATTATTTTAAATGTTTTGCCTGTATCAATTAGGTATGTTTTTTGTTTAGATTCTAGTACATTATCTTTCTTAAATTCTAACTCTGATAAATACACATTTTCCCACTCTTTATAATTTCCAATATAATTTATCGACTCTGAATGAATAGTATCTTGCCAATAATCATGATTTAAATTTTCTGAATCAATCTTTTGTCCTTGTTCCTGAAATAAATCTAAATAATCTTCATCCGATTTTTTTCTTATAATTAATTCCCTTACTGTATTTCGTGGGTCTAAATAAAAATTCCAGTTAGGCATTCTGTTAAAATAATTATAATTTTCTATTTGCCATTTTAAGTTAACTGGAATAGTTGTAACAATATTATCCTTATCATCTTTAAGTACAATATTTATATTTTCTATACTTTTATCAAAACGTTTATTTTTCTTGTAAAAAAATGAAATATAATCTTCGTTGTCAGTACCATTCTCTGTAGTAGGTAAATAATTTCCTTGATCATCCATTAAGTGAATCTTCTCATTTATATTATGTAAATATTCAGGATCTAAATTTTTTTCAAATATAGTTGCTTTTAATGACATTATCCCAAATTTATGATCTTCATTATATTCTAATTCCTTATAAGGCTTTCGATAAAATGAGCTTGTTAGCAAAAACGGTTTTTGTAAAAACCCAGGTAAACGAGGAACTACTTTAAAGTGCCAACTATCGAACATGACGTAATTTTTTTCATGATCAGTTACAACAAGTTCATCAATCTTAATGATGGTATTTTCATATGCAATATGTTTATCAATTACACACCTGTTGATCGATATTTTATGTTGATTGTAAAAATATATGGTAATCACTAGCCAAATACTAACTATTACCAGAAGTACTTGAAACCATCTTTTTTTCATTCCCTTTCACCTCGTTAGTTTTAATTTACAGTTTAAATTTGCATATTTTGTTATTAGAATGACCTAATTAGTACAATTAAAACGACCGTAGCTAAAAAACTAATTGGTATTAACAAATGTATTTTTCTATTTGTCTCTTTATATCTACTCCATTCATCTATTGACTGATTCAAAAGTATTATCCCTAGTACAGCAATAAAAACATTACTAGGAATATCAATTTTCATAAATACTAGTAGTAAATAGATAATTGCTACTATACTAACAGTAATTCGTCTAGCTTTTTCCATATAACCATCTCCTGGTATTAATCTTTATCCTATACCTTGCTTAATTATATATATAAGACTGTCAAATTTACAAAAAAGTTCGCATTAATTCATAGAAAATTCGAAATTATCTTATTAAAAAAAGACCAGGGCATTTTAATTACACCCTAGCCCTAATCTATTCTTTATTTATCAAATAGTCCACCCTTTTTATGTTGTTTTACTACTGTTTGCTGCTTTCCTATTTTTTTACTTGCTCTTTCACCACTAAGACCTTGCTCAGCGCTTGCTTTCTTTTTCTCAGCAATAATTCTTTTCATCTTTTCAATATTACTATTTGACATTTTTAGTCTCCTTTAGTCCTATTCCTTTTCGATCATTTTAATGATTTCTTTAGGTTTTAAGACCTTCCCAAATGACATAACCTTTTCATTAATTACAATTGCAGGAGTTATAAGCACCCCATATGCAGTTATCTCTTTTAAGTCTTCTACTTTAATTATTTCAGCTTCTTTTCCCAATTCTTTTAAAGCCTTTTCTGTATTTTCAGCTAATGTGATGCAATTTCTACATCCAGATCCTAATATTTTAATAATCATTATAAATCACTCCTTATTATATCTTGTGTAACTACTTGCGCAAGATTTATTTTTTCTTATTTAAAACTAAAAACCTTTGAGCTATTATAACAAATTTCTCTTTAAAGAAATAAATAACTGAACAAATTAAAGAAATAACCAATTATAATAATTCCTAGCGTTACAATTCCCACAAAGGTGATTAATAGTTTTGTTTTTACTACCTTTTTTAGCATAATAATAGAAGGAAGAGAAAGTGCGGTAACTCCCATCATAAAGGCTAAAGCTGTGCCGATTCCTACTCCTTTTAAAACTAAGGCTTCGGCAATAGGTAAAGTTCCAAAAATATCTGCATACATTGGCACGCCTACTATTGTGGCTATTAAAACAGAATACCATTTATCTTGCCCTAAAACAGCAGAAATAATATTTTGTGGTATCCAGTTATGAATAATAGCTCCTATTCCTACTCCTATTAAGATATACATCCACACTCTTTTAATTATTTCTAATACTTGATCTTTTGAAAACTCAATCCGATCTCTTTTAGTTAGCTTTTCTTGTTCTACATCCAACACCTGATTACCATAAACAAAAGGCTCTACATGTTGTTCTAAATTAGACTTACTAATTATCGTTCCCCCGATTACAGCAAGGATAAGACCTACCACCACATAAGCTATCGCAATTTTCCAGTTAAAGATACTAGCTAATAAAATTACAGAAGCTAAATCAACTAAAGGTGAAGATATTAAAAAAGAAAAGGTAACGCCAATTGGCAGTCCTGCACTAGTAAAACCAATAAATAAAGGAATTGATGAACAAGAACAAAAGGGGGTCACCGTTCCTAGTAAAGCTCCTAAAATATTTGCAGAAGTACCTTTATACTTTCCTAAAATTTGCCGAGTTCGTTCTGGTGGAAAATAACTTTGGATATAAGAAATACTGAAAATCAATACTGATAAAAGAATAAATATTTTAATAACATCGTAGATAAAAAAATGAATACTCCCACCTAATCTGCTACCTACATCTAATCCCAAAATATTTTGCACAAGCACCGTAACTAAGTCATGTAACCACTGCATTTTTAATAAGTGGTTATTTAACCATTCAAAAATAATCATCTAACCCCTCCTAACACCCTCAAAAAAATTAGTTAAGGTAGCTAAGCCTTTTTCATTAAGGGAATATTTCATCCAAACTCCATCTTTACGGCTAGTAACTAAACCACTTTCACATAATATTTTCATATGATACGAAAGAGTCGGCTGGGTAATTTCAAATTCTTCTAAAATCTTACACGCACATAATTCACCACCAGCGAGCATATCAAATATTTTTACTCTAGTTTCATCTGCCAGTGCTTTCAAATATACAGCATATTCTTTATAATTTTTCGTCAATTATTTCTCCTCCCACCTATACATAGATGTTTATCTATATGTATTATATTCTTAGACATAGATAGGTGTCAATGTGTTATTGAGTTTTTCGATAAGTGAGTAATCTATTTCTGCATTACTAGTTACAGGCTGGGGCATAATAGATTCCTCTAAATTTAATCTAATGCTTAAAAAAGGCCAACCGGGATAAATTTTCATCCTGATTGGCCTTTATATTTAGACTTTATGCTTTAAATATTTAGTATAGTTTCTGCTTTGCTCTTACTTTATTAATTTAGACAACACTTTAAACTCAGGAGTACCTGCTTTTTTTAAGAGGTCAAAAATTATGGTTTCTGTATTAGTTACTACAGCTCCCATGTGGGACATTAAGTTTAAGCCATTTTGCTTGTTTTCTCCAGTTCTAGAGGAAATAGCGTCTTCTGTTACAAAGACCTCATAGCCATGAGCTAGTAAATCCCGTACTGTTTGAAAAACACAGACATGAGTTTCCATTCCTGCGATAATAACCTTTTTTCTACCTAGCCCTTTCAGCTCTGCTACTACTTCTGGTATGCAGGCACTAAAACTTGTTTTTTCAAAAACTTTAGACTGATTTAAATATTTACTTACTTCTTCTACAGTTTTGCCTAATCCTTTAGGATATTGCTCGGTTACAAGGACAGGAATACCTAAATTAGTAGCGGCCTGTAATAAGATATTAGTCTTATTAATCACCTGGTCCCCTGACTTCATAGCGGGAACTAATCTTTCTTGGATATCTATTACTAACAAAACAGTTTCATCTTTTTTTAAGGTAAACTTATCCACCGCGAAAACTCCTTCGTTAAATCCTTTTTTAAAAAACACTTTGAATTTTTTCCCTACTATTAAATATCTTTAGATAGGTTTAATAAACCTTAAACCATTACTTTGCAAATATTATTAGTAAACTCTACAGGGTCTTCAATTGGTAATCCTTCGATTAATAGGGCTTGATTATATAATAAATTTGTAAATAGTTTTAATCTATCTTGATCTTTACTAAAGGCATCTTGTAAGGTTTTAAATACTTCATGATTAAGGTTAATTTCTAAAACCTTTTCCGCTTTAACATTTTGATTATCTGGCATGGAATTAAGGACTTTTTCCATTTCAATGGTTAAATCACCTTCATTAGTTAAGCATACAGGATGACTTTTTAATCTTTTAGAAGCTCGTACATCTTTTATTTTTTCTCCTAAAATATCTTTCATCGCTGCAAAAAGATCTTTATTTTCTTCATTTTCTACTTCTGCCTTATCTTCATTTTCCTCAGATTCGATTCCTAAATCTCCACTTGCCACAGATCTAAATTCTTTTCCCTCATAATTCATTAACATTTTTACAGCAAATTCATCTATTTTGTCAGTGAAGTATAAGATTTCATATCCTTTTTCTGCTACCATTTCAGTTTGAGGTAATTTGTCAATTCTTTCATTTGTTTCACCTGAAGCATAATAAATATACTTTTGATCTTCTGGCATTCTCTCTACATATTCCGCTAAGGTTACCATTTTCTTTTCGGTTGAGGAATAAAAAACAAGTAAATCTTTTAAGGCATCTTTATGCATACCATAATTATTATAAATTCCAAATTTTATTTGGCTACCAAAAGATTCAAAGAACTTTTCATACTTTTCTCTTTCATTTTTCAAAAGCTTTTGTAATTCACTTTTAATTTTGTTATTAATATTTTTCGCAATGAACTTTAATTGTCTATCATGCTGTAACATTTCACGGGAAATATTAAGAGATAAATCTTCTGAATCTACGATTCCTTTGACAAAGCTAAAGTAGTCAGGTAAAAGTTCAGAGCATTTATCCATGATTAAGACTCCACTAGAATATAACTCTAAGCCTTTTTCGTACTCCTTAGTATAATAATCAAAAGGAATATTTTCCGGAACATATAATATAGCATTATAACGCACAGTTCCATCTACACTAATATGAATATGAGTAAGTGGTTTATCAAAACCATAGTGTTTCTCATTATAGAAGTTTTCATAATCTTCATCAGTTAGTTCACCTTTATTTTTACGCCATAATGGAATCATACTATTAATAACTTGTTCTTCTACATACTCTTCAAATTCATCTTTACTTCCTTCTTTAAGTCTTCTTTGAGTCATGTCCATTTTTATTGGATAGCGAATGTAATCAGAGTACTTTTTAATGATTGCTCTTAATCTATATTCTTCTAAGTATTCATCATAATTTTCTTCTTCCGTGTTTTCATTTATTTTTAAAATTATCTCTGTACCTACTGCTTCCTTTTCACAAGTTTCAATAGTATAGCCATCTGCCCCTTTAGATGCCCATTTATAGGCAGTATCGCTTCCTAATGCTTTAGTTATTACAGTAACAGTTTCAGCGACCATAAAAGCAGAATAAAAACCTACCCCAAATTGTCCAATGATATCATGTCCATCTTTTATTTCTGTTTCTTTTTTAAATGCCAAAGATCCACTTTGGGCAATTATCCCCAGGTTTCTTTCTAATTCTTCTTCAGTCATACCAATACCAGTATCAGTAATTTTCAAGGTTCTACTTTCTTTATCTGGTATTACCTTTATGTAAAAGTTTTCTTTATCAAATTTTATCTTTTCATCAGTTAAAGCTTGATAATAAATTTTATCAATAGCATCACTAGAATTAGAAATAAGTTCCCTTAAAAATATCTCCCTATGGGTATAAATTGAATTAATCATCATATCTAATAATTTTTTGGATTCAGCTTGAAACTCTTTTTTCATTATAAATTGTCCCCTTTCTTAATAAAACTACGCTCTATGAAATAGCATAGTAAATAATTTACTTTTAAATTGTTAGCACTCTCTTCTAGTGAGTGCTAATGTCTACTTTTTATATACCATATAAAAAAATTAATGTCAATATTTATGAACAATATAAATGGGACTGCCTTTGTTTGTAAATTAAAATTTACTTTAAGACAGTCCCTTCCAATATTTATCTCTTTATCTCATTCGTTAAAAATTATTTATTTTTCTATTAAGTTACTATTAATAAAGTTACTATTTTAAGTTGTTTTGTCTTGCATTTGCTTCGTCTTTAATTTCTTCACGCATTCCACTTAATGCATCTCTTCTTTTTTCATTTTTCTCTATTAATTGATTTTTCATAGTTTGATTATCTGTTTCGTTAATCATATCTTTAGCTTCCCTATAATTCTCAATTGTATTATTAATGTTGCTTTGAATTTTATCTACATTATCTCTTCTATCATCAGGTTTATTTTTTTTCATCGTTATCAATCTCCTTATTTTAAAATAATAAAAATTACCCTTTAGTTATTTTGTACAAATAAGAAATAGATATACGATAATTATTAATTTATTTTAGAAAACTAGCTACTTACATATTTTCTGGGTTCATTACTCTTCTTTTAAATACTTTAATGATCTCAACAATTGGAATAACTGCTAGTGCTAAAGCTGTTGCTACTAAAAAGTCATACCATGGAAGAGCTACAAGTTTAAAGATATTATTTAAACCTGGAGTATAAATAACCGCAATTGTGAGGACAAAAGATGAAATCATGGCTCCCCACAGATATTTATTTTGTTTTTTAATAGTGAAGATAGAGCCTGTTAAAGAACGCATATTCATAGAATGAAATATTTCACACATGGAAAGCGTTAAAAATGCCATCGTCATACCCGTTATATGCGATTGGTCATTTCCGATAAAAAAGGATATAAGGGTTATTACTGCAATAAGCAATCCTTGATAAAGAATACTTATTCCGACCCCTCTTGCAAAGATACTTTCCTTAGGATCACGAGGTGGTTGTTTCATGCTATTTTCTTGATGTTCTTCCATTCCTAGTGCAATAGCAGGAAAAGTATCTGTAATTAAATTAATCCATAAAATATGAATTGGTGAAAATAAGCGAACAGCAAACAGGGTTGCAATAAATAAGGCTAACACTTCACTTAAATTTGAAGCTAATAAAAACTGCACTGTTTTACGAATATTATTATAGATTCTTCGTCCTTCTTTTACTGCCGAAACAATAGATGCAAAATTATCATCCGCTAGTACCATATCTGCTACATTTTTTGTTACCTGTGTACCCGTAATACCCATGCCTATACCAATATCTGCTGATTTTAAAGCTGGAGCATCATTAACCCCATCACCTGTCATGGCTGTAATTTTCCCTTTTTTCTTCCACGCATTAACTATACGTACCTTATGCTCAGGCTGTACTCTTGCATAAACAGCATACTTTTCTACTGTTTTTTCAAATTCTTCATCTGATAGGCGGGAAAGTTCTGCTCCTGTTATCGCTTCCCCTTGATCATTTAAAATACCTAACTCTTTTGCGATTGCAACTGCTGTAATTTTATGATCGCCTGTAATCATAATTGGGCGTATTCCAGCATCCCTACATTCACCAATGGCTATTTTTACTTCTGGACGAATAGGATCAATCATCCCAACTAAACCTATAAAAATCATATCTTTTTCAAGCTCTTCTGGTCTATTCTCTGGTTTAGCATTATAATTTTTAGTAGCTGCTGCTAATACACGCAAGGCCTTTTCAGCCATTTTCGTATTTTCCCCTAAAATTTCTTCACGCTTACTATCTGTTAAAGGTTCGATTCCCTTTTTAGTTAAAATTTGAGTACACTGCTTTAATACTTCATCGGGTGCTCCCTTTGTATACTGAATAAATTCCCCTTTAGAATTTTTATGAATAGTAGACATCATTTTACGGTCTGAATCAAAAGGTGCCTCTTCTACCCGTGGCATCTCTTTTTCTAATAGATTTTTATTTTTCTCTTGTTTTAAAGCATAAGTCACTAGGGCTGATTCAGTGGGTTCACCTAACACAGATCCATCTTCAGAGACTTGCGTATCATTACAAAGAGCAAGTGCTATAGGCAATATTTCTTCTTGTCCATAACTATCCACAACTGTCATTTTATTTTGGGTTAAAGTACCCGTTTTATCAGAACAAATAATTTGGGTAGAACCAAGGGTCTCTACTGCTGTTAATCTACGAATAATTGCATTTCTCTTTGACATTTTTGTTACACCAATTGATAAAACTACGGTAACAACGGTAGCGAGTCCTTCTGGAATAGCAGCAACTGCAAGGCTGACAGCCAGCATAAACATCTCAAAGACATATTCACTAGAAAAGTCACCTTTTCTCAAAATACTAAAGGCAAAAATAAAGATAGATATTCCTAAAACGGCAAAACTAAGTACTTTACTAAGACTTGCTAATTTATTTTGAAGTGGAGTTTTACCTCCTTCAGTCCTTGCTATGATACCTGCAATTTTGCCCATTTCAGTTTCCATGCCAGTAGCAACTACAACGCCTTCACCTCTACCATATCCTACACTAGTACCCATATAAAGCATATTTAGACGATCTCCTAAAGGAAGATTATCTTCTTTTTCGATGGGCTCACTAAATTTATCTACTTGCACAGATTCACCAGTTAGAGGAGATTCTTCTACCTTTAAACTTGCTGACTCTATTATTCTCATATCAGCTGGTACAGCATCTCCTGCCTCTAATAGCACAATATCTCCTGGTACTATATCCTCTGATTTAATCTGCACAACCTCATTGTCTCTACGCACTCTTGAATGTGTAGAAGACATTTGTTGCAGGGCTTCAATTGCCTTTTCAGCCTTCCCTTCTTGGACAACTCCTAATACCCCATTTAAGATAACAACTAAGAAAATAATAATCATATCTGCTACTTCACCAAATAATCCAGAAACTACAGCAGCTGCTATTAAAACAATTATCATAGGGTCAAGCATTAACTCTAAAAATCTTATGACAATATTTTTCTTTTTAGCTTCTTCTAATTTGTTTTTTCCAAATTTGGTTAACCTCTCTTGGGCATTACTAGCTTTTATACCTTCTTTTGAAGTTTCCTGCTCTTTTAAAACATCTTCTACTCCCTCAAAGTAATGCTGCACTAGAACACTCCTTTATATTTTTATTATTTTATTTTGTTCATAAATAATTCTTAAACCATCTAAAGTTAATAGTTTATCAACGCTATCAATTACCTTAGACTCACTTGCAATTACAGGCGAAATTCCTCCTGTAGCAATTACCTTTACATCCTTACTACCCATTTCTTTTTTCATTCTTGTAACTATGCTTTCAACTATGCCGCAGTAACCATAAACTATCCCGGCTTGCATCGCAGCAACGGTATTTTTGCCAATGGTTTTCTTGTTTTTAGGTGCTATTAATTCCACTTTAGGTAACTTTGCAGTTCTAGTATATAAAGCTTCTGCGGATATCTGTACACCTGGAGTAATAGCTCCACCTAAATATTCTCCCTTAGCAGAAATTGCACAAAAAGTAGTAGCCGTCCCAAAGTCTACAATTATTAGAGGTCCTCCATATTTATTATAAGCAGCTATGCCATTAACTATACGGTCAGCCCCAACTTCTTTAGGATTTTCATATAAAATTGGCATTCCCGTTTTTATCCCTGGTCCCACTATCATTGGATTTACATTAAAATACTTAAAGGCCATCTCTTCTAAAGAGGTCATTATTGGCGGCACTACTGAAGATATAATAACATCGGTAATACTTCCTACATCTAGTTTATGATAATTAAACAGATTATTGATAATAATTCCATATTCATCAGCAGTTTTAGATTTATCAGTAGCAATTCGCCAATCAGTTAGTAACTTTTTCCCTTCGAATATTCCCAGAACTATATTAGTATTCCCTACGTCAAATGCTAGTAACACTATTTTCACCTCATTAATTTAATATTATTTGCGATATTTACTTAAAGCTTTTACCAATATTACAGTTAATACTGATGCAATAATTATTTCAAAAATTGAGTTACTAATAACAATAATATAGGCTGCTTGAATAGGTAAGTATTTCATTAAAACAGCTAGTCCTAAAAAACCAATAGTGTTAGTTAAAGTTCCGACAATGGCTGCAGAAATAGAAGCTAATGTGATGTTTTTGCGAAAGATCCAAAACGCATAATATGATGTAATCCCAATTAATATTCTTGGTAAAATACGTACAATTGGATCTGAGGGAATCGCTCCTGTCGGCGTCATAAAACTATAAAGACCAAATAAAAATCCTGTAAATGCACCTACTACTGGACCTTCTAAAATAGCTGCTAAAATCACTGGAATGTGTAAGATTGTGGCTCTACCAACTGGGGATGGAACAGGAATAAACCCAAGACCTGTAGCTCCTAACATCATCGCTATAGCACCTAGTAATCCAGCAACAACCATTTTCCTCGTACTCAATTTTTTACTTATATTTTCCATTATATATTACCTCCAATTTTTATGATAGAAAAAATAAAAGAGCGGTTATAAATCCGCCCTTTTGCTTACATTTAGTCTAGTTCTTTCATAGATAGTCTTTCCTATTATAGCGGCTAATATAGCCTTTAAAAAATCTAAACCCATAAAGAGACTCATCATTATAAAAATAGCTTTAAGGGTAATTACCTTGCCTGTAATATAGTTATAAATTAGATACATCCAAGGTAAGCCGATTAAATAAATAACTACCATTGCCAATAAAGACGCTAGTAAAAATGTCTTTAAACCTGGATTTTCCTTTTTATGAATAATATATCCTGCTACATAAGCTGCGAAAATGAAGGATATTAAAAATCCAAAAGAAGGCTGCAGGGCATAAACTAATCCTCCATAAGGGGGAGCTGCAAAGATTGGAACTCCGATAAGACCAAGGAGTATATAAACTAAGATACTTAAAGCTCCAAGCCTCGGTCCTATTATTGCTCCAGCTAACAATGATAATAAAGGCAATAAACTAAAAGGAATTATTTCAGGTGGCCATATTTTAGACACAAAAGCTCCTAAAGTCATTAAACCCGCAAAAAATGAAACTAAAATCATATCTCTTATCGATAAATTCACACTTATCCCTCCTACAATTCTCTTATCTATAAGAATTATAAAAGGTACTCTAGTCATTGTCAACTAGATTTAACCCTGAGGTTAACATAGGGCGATATTCAGTTGTCCATAAAAAAACCTTCTAGACATAAAGGCCCAGAAGGTTTTAAAAACACAATTATTCCACCTCCCGTCTCGGTCCTCTTGGCTCCAAGCGGTATTGAATTAATATAAAATTATAACTTATAATCTTTCTATACAGGGCCTATGGCTCCCGTTAGAAATAGATTATTTAACCTTCTATTTGGTCTATAGCCTTTTTAATCTTTGTTGCCATACCTTTAATTTTTTCAGCTGGTACGGCACAAATAGCTATGCGCAAACCTTTTTTAAGAGATACTAAGAAAATGTTATCTTCTCTTAATTTTAATCCTACTTCTTCAGCTTTCGTTGTCGGTATTGTAATAAAGAATCCAGAATCATAAGGACACATTTTTAAACCTACTTCTTTAGCTTCATTAATGAAAGTATGTGCTCTATCTTCCATGCTTTCGCGATATTCATTTCTTTCAGCATTTACCTTTGCCATTAATTCTGGGTTTTTCCATAAATCTATTAATAGTCTCATTCCTGATCTTGTGCAGTTAGACCAAGTACCTCTACTTGAGAATTGGTTAACATCATAAAACTCTGTAATTACTTGTTCATCAGAGCTAATTCCAAGTAAGCATCCTGTACGATAGCCATACATAGTATAGCCTTTAGACATACTAAATCCTACTAAAACTAAGAAATTAGCTGGTAAATTAGAAAATTTCTTAAAGAATTTACGACTACCTTCAGGTGCAAAATCCATATAAGCTATATCTACAAATAAAATTATATTATTTTCTTTTTTATTGCAAAGCTCTGTAAAAGCATCAATTAGAGCTTGCCATTCATCATCTGTTAAACTATAGCCTGTTGGATTATGAGCAGGTGTATTAAGGATTAAAAGGACATTTTTTTGTACTTTCGCCAAAGCTTCAACCTTTTCAATACAAGCCTGTAAATTGAATTTTCCTTCTTCATCAAAAGTCATAAATGTATCAATTTTACGCATCATCTCGCGAGCCATCGTTTTATATGGTCCCCAGAACCAATCTGAAGTTAAGTATGTATCTCCTTCTTCGGTGTAATTCCAGATAGCATGATGAATTGCACCACTTCCACCTGGAGTTGCTATTCCTTTAACGAATGCATCTGGTTTATTTTCGCCAAATGTTACATCGATTACCGCGTTAATATAATCTGGTAATCCTGCTATCGGAGCATAATTTGCTACATCATCAAAAGGCAAGCTATACATTGTTTTTTCTACGGTAGGTAAAGTAATTAATTTACCAGAAGCATCTAAAAATGCACCTATAGATGCATTAACTATATTTTCTTTGCCTACTATTTCAGCCTTAGCATTAGCGGCACTATTTACACCAAATATATTATCTGTCTCGCTTTTATCTTGAGCATGTTTAGCAACTAAAGATATCTTCTCCATTACACTTCCTCCTTGTAGTAAAGCTAAATTCATCATTCGCTATATTTTTGTAAAGTCCTTTTTTATTTTATGATGAATAATGTATACTTAGCACTTATTGTTTATTATATAGCACTCTTTTCTAAAATAAAAGGTCATCCCTAGGGATGACCTTTTTTGAAGGTTAAATTAATTCATGTCTCTCAAAATATAAATTAATTTCTCTTAAAGCACTTTGGGCACTATCTGCACCATGAACGACATTTTGGCTCATTTCCCAGGCATAATCGCCTCTAATTGTTCCTGGCATAGCATCATTTGGATTAGTTGCTCCTATCATTTTCCTAGCTTCTAATACAGCATTATGACCTTGAATTACCATTAATAGAACAGGACCACTGGTAATATACTCTATCAAGTCTTTATAAAAAGGCTTTCCTAGATGTTCTTCATAATGCTTTTGTGCTATTTCTTTAGAGATAAGTGAAAGTTTTAAGGCACTAAAAGTAAAACCCTTTACTTCTAATCTCTTAACTATTTCTCCGATAAGACCTCTTTTAACACCATCTGGTTTAATCATCATAAATGTTTTTTCCATAGATAATTATCCTTTGAAAGTTATTTTGATAATACCATCATTCTTATCTTCTTCCATATTAATAGTGTTTTGATCTAAATTAATAACTTCTTCATCTGACTTAATTGTATCAGTTAAGGTTTCTCCATCTACAGTACGTTTTGGAGAATCGGTTACACCTTTCATTAGCTTTGCAAACTCTACAGCATCAAGGGTTTCCTTTTCCATTAACTCTTTAGCTATCAGATGAAGTTTATCAATATTTTGGCTAAGAATCTTTTCTGCAACCTTATATCTTTGATCAATAATACTTTTTACTTCTTTATCAATTGAAAAGGCAACTGCTTCACTATAATTACGATCTCTAGCAATGTCTCTTCCTAAAAATACCTGTTCACTATTTTGATTACCAAATGTAATGGTGCCCAGCTCATCAGACATACCCCATTCTGTAATCATTTTACGAACTGTGGTCGTAACTCTTTCAAGGTCATTTTGAGCTCCAGTTGTAATTTCATTTAAAACAAGTTTTTCTGCTATTCTTCCACCAAGCATCATCGAAACTTGCTCTAATAAATGAGACTTTGTAATATAGTTTCTATCTTCTTTTGGTAACAGTAATGTATATCCTCCTGCTCTTCCTCTTGGAATAATTGAAACCTTATGCAGTGGATCACAATTAGGTAACAATTCAGCTACTAAAGCATGCCCTGCTTCGTGATAAGAAACAATTTTCTTTTCAAATTCATTAATAACACGAGATTTTTTCTCAGGACCTGCAATTATTCTTTCAACAGACTGTTCTAACTCATTCATAGAAATGTTTTTCTTGTTATTTCTAGCTGCTAAAAGTGCTGCCTCGTTAAGTAAATTTGCTAAATCAGCACCTGTAAAACCTGGTGTACTTCTTGCCATTACTTTTAAGTCTACTTTACTGTCCATAGGCTTATTTCTCGCATGAACTTGTAAAATTTCTTCTCTACCTTTAACATCAGGGGCACTAACAGCAACCTGTCTATCAAATCTTCCTGGTCTTAATAATGCTGGGTCTAAAATATCAGGTCTATTAGTTGCTGCAATAATGATTATACCTTCATTTAGGTTAAATCCATCCATTTCAACTAATAATTGGTTAAGGGTTTGTTCTCTTTCATCATGACCACCACCAAGACCTGCACCCCTTTGTCTACCTACTGCATCAATTTCATCGACGAAAACTATGCAAGGAGCGTTTTTCTTTGCTTGTTCGAATAAATCCCTAACTCTTGATGCTCCGACACCAACAAACATTTCTACGAAATCAGAACCACTGATACTAAAAAACGGCACTCCTGCCTCTCCAGCAACTGCTCTTGCTAAAAGGGTTTTTCCTGTTCCAGGAGGTCCAAAAAGTAAAACACCCTTTGGAATCTTAGCACCTAATTCTGTAAACCTGCGTGGGAATTTAAGAAAATCAACTACCTCTTCTAATTCTTCTTTAACCTCATCTACCCCTGCTACATCACTGAAAGTAATCTTTACTTTATCATCTGTATGTAGCTTAGCTTTACTTTTACCAAATTGCATTACTCGGTTTCCTCCACCTTGTGTTTGTTGCATCATAAAGAAGAAAACCCCAATTAATAATAGAATTGGTAATAATGAAGATAGTACACTAGTCCACCAAGATGGCTGTGGAGTTGGTAATTGATTAGCATTAACGTTGTTTGCAATTAAAATATCCGTTAAACTATCATAGTTAACTGGAGCATGCAACATGAATTCTTTATTTGCTTTAGTCTTACCTTTAAGTTCTTGGTATGTTTCATAAGATGTAATCTCGAGCTCACCAATTTGTCCTTTTTCTACAGCGGCGATAAATTCTGGTAAATTATTAAATACTTTTTCTTCTACTGGTGGATTATTTGTCCATCGTAAAACTGTTACTGCAATCAATACAATTAATAAATAAATTGCTAAGTTTTTAAATACGCGATTCAATAATCTGCCTCCTCCCCTACACTAACCCTTAAATATTTAAAGTTAAAATTGACCCATTAATATCATTATATGTTATCATATAAACAATGTTTTTTCAAACTATTTCCTTGGATTTTATCTGTAATATTAAGTAATTTTTTGTTTCATTGGTAACCCTTACCTGATTACTTAAAGCAAGACCTGGTATCCAAATAATATTATCCCCTGAACAAATAAGATTAATTTGATCTCTTTTTTCCTTTTCTATTTTTCGGTCTATAAAAAAGTTTTTAAGTTTCTTAGTTCCCTCCATTCCTAATAGATGCACTCTGTCACCAGGCTTTCTTTTTCTGATAGTTAAGGGGCTTGGTAATTTATCCCTATCAACTACTACTTGATAATAATCTTTTGATTTTATCATCTTGTCTGAGAGAAATGCTTCTATTATAATATCTTCTCCAGGAATAATTGTTTTACCTGGAACATTTACTGGAATTTCTCTGTTTTTTTCTACTACACTTTCTTTTTTGTTCTGGGTAAAAATTAATGATGTATAACTTTTTTTTACAATGATACCTTGAGGTAAATTGATGCTTTTAGCTCCTTTTTTATTTAAAGAGAGCTCTATTATGTTTTCGACATGATGGTAACTTAATCCTTGAGTATCTTTCCTTAAATTTTGATAAATATCTCGCAAGATTCTTCTTTTAATCGCTAAATCTAATTTATTGAATTTTTCTAAATCTATTATAATATTATCGTTTTGAGAACTAGATAATACCTCTTTTTTAATTTTCTTAGTGTAATTTTCTAAAAACTTATTATCTACCTCAACGATGTTTTCTAATTTTAAAAGTGCTTCTACAATATTAGGGTTTAATTCCTTTTGTAAATAAGGAATTAAATCTAGTCTAATTTTATTTCGCAAATAAATTTTTTGTTCATTGGTTGGATCTTGATGATAAATTATTTTTTCCTTTTGACAATAATCTATGACTTCTTGTTTAGTCACTTCTGCTAATGGACGTATCATCCAATTAAATACTGGGGGCATCGAGGCTAAACCTTTTAAGCCTGTACCTTGTACTAAATGCAGTAAAACAGTTTCTGCCCTATCTTCAGCATGATGACCTAAGGCAAGCTTTGTATAATTATATTTTCCCTTTAATTCATTATATATTTCATGCCTTATTTTATGACCAGCATCTTCTGGAGAAAGGCCAGTTTTTTTTATAATCTTAGGTACATTTTTTTCATAAACATAACTATTTATACCCCATTTAGTAGCTAATTCTTGTACATATAAAGCTTCCTTTTTACTCTCTTCTCCTCTAAACATATGATCAACACAAACAACACCTAGTTCAAAATCATGTTTTTGCTTTAATTCTTTTAAAACATATAATAAGGCTAAAGAATCTGCACCTCCAGATACGCCAACTAATATTTTATCTTTAGCCTGGATCATAGTATGTTTTTTAATTGTCCACTCTACCTTTTTTACAAAATTCACAAATTAAATTTCCTCCTTCATACTTTTTAATTAGGCAAAAAAAAACCAGCAGATTACTCTGTTGGTTTTAGACATTGGAGAAGTAATATCCTGCTTATAAATGAATATTTATTCTGAGCGATAATCTATACGCGCTACTAACACCGTTAAATCATCATTTATATTTCCATTTAAAGTGTATTTTGCTAATTCAATTATGTAATCAGCAATTAACTGAGGATCTTCATGAGGTAAATTCTCAATTACCTTGCACCAATCTTCGACACTTCCATTTATGGCATCAAATACTCCATCCGTCATATTTATAATAATATCATCTACATTAACTGCATATTTAAAATGTTCTACCTCTACTTGATTTAAAATACCTGCTGGTAGAGACTTTGATTTAACTACATTGACCGTATTATTTCTTTTAATAAATGAAGGGGGTGAGCATACCTTAATGAATTCTGCTATCGCTGATACTTCATTAACAACTACCATATCAATAGTTGTAAAGGTTTCTTCATTGGAACGTAAATACAACACTGAATTAACCGTTTCAACAGCCATTTTTTGTGTAAGCCCCGCTGTTAATAATCTTTCAAGTAAATTTATTGCCGTGTGACTTTCTTTAAAGGCCTTTGCTCCAGCCCCCATTCCATCTCCTAAAATCATAGCGTACTTGCGATTAGGTAAAGATAAACAAGACCAATCATCTCCTGAGATATCTCCACCATCTTTTATTGCCATGGCAACACCTGTAGTTACAGAATACGCCTTAGTTGGATTTAAATGATATGTACAACTACTATTTCCTGCTGTTGGGCACCTGCTTTGTTTTACGGTATATGTTCTATCTAAAAATTGAGAAACTTTAGGTGCAATAAAATTTGTACACCAGCTTTGTCCTGGACATGATTCTTGTACAATAATTATTTCTTTATCATCGTTATCCGTTTCAATTACTTTAACATTCTGAATTTTAATATTTTCTTCCATTAGACTAAACTTAATTGCTTCAGCTAGTTCTTCATTAGTTGTTTCCCTAGATGTTACTTCCTGGGCAAAACCTTTTACTAAACCTGCCACACCTTCTAATTGAGTAGCAACAACTTGCTGTGAGCTAAGAATTTTTTCATTTATAGCATTATCTTTTTTATATAACTCAAGCTGATACCAAAGGGCTAAACTAAGCTCTCTTATTCTCATACATCTTCGTTGTAATTCAAGCGAAAAGTGCTTTTCATCAATTCTGCCTTTACTTTCTCCTTTGTTGCAAGCTTCTACCATGGATTGATAAGTTTCTAAATAATCTTTTTTCCAGCAAGTTTGATAGTGAGTACATCTGTCGCAAACCTTACCTGATACTTCTTTTAAAATATCTATTACAGGATTTTCTTGATCTTTTTCTATAATCTCTTCTTTTACATTAAATGCCTTACTTAATTCATTGAAAACCTTAGACATTCTTTCTAACTTTTCAGAGCTATCATCTTTAAATGCTGGCATTTCTTCTTTCTTCTTTTCTACTTCAGGCATAAGAGCTTTTAAGGGTATGATTGCAAAAATTACCCCTGCTATTAATGTTTCTATAAGCGTATTTATTACTTGTTCTGTTCCTGAAAAATACATCGAAAGAATAAGATTACCAAGCGTAAACCCGATAATAATTCCAACTTTTCCTAATCCCCTGAACACTCCACCTAATAAACCACTTAAAGAATAAAATCCGATAGTAGCGACGCTGATATTTCCTGTAACACTTGGAACTAATCCTACAATAGTACCAATAGCTGCGCCTCCACCAGGACCTGCCAAATATGCTGAAGAAAGAACAAATATTTTAGAAATTAAACTTTGCACATTCACACTTGCAATATTTACATTACCAAGTCCTAGTAAAACCCCTAAAATTACAATTACTAAGCTTACCTTTTCTTCTAAAGATATTTCCATCTTATGCTTGTACTTTTCTACGGCTCCAAAAGTAGTTATCATTACTAAGGTGATTAAGCCAGCAAAAGCACTTTCAAAAACAATTGAAACCCAATTATATAAAGTTCCCTGATTGATAACAATCAATATCCCATTAACAACCAATATTATCGAAGCGATAATTGAAGGAACAATTATCCATTGCTTCTTATCTACTAAAAATTGATTATACAGAATACTAAAAATAAGAATACTAATAATTAAGCTAGGTATAGCATGTCCTAAATTATTAGTAAAAAGTGTACCTAATAATGTACCCCCTAGAACCCACCATCTTTTTTGCTTGTCCCATACAGCTACAGAACCAATGTAAGCTGAGGCAAAAGGTTTTATTTCCCCTAATATGACAGCTTGGGTTAAGATAAAACCTACAATACAAAATATAAAGTTATCTAGGCGTAACCAATTTAATAACATCACCCCAGATTTACTAGAATTTGTTCTTATAACAGCTTTTCCAATCACGACGACACCTTCCCTTTTTTTTGGAATTAATGTTCTTTTATTATATAACAATCATGTGGAAATATTTGTCATAGATTGGATGAGGTTTACTGAAATTTAAGACATTTTTTTACATTTTTTCAAAGAAAAAGTGTCATCTCTGACACTTTAATTTTTTTTTGATTCCTTGAGAGAGCTTTTAATGCTCACACTATATTCATCTTGATGGTCTAAATCTTGCTTTAAACTCCTGATATGCTTGGTTAAACGTTCTTTTCGTGATGATCTTCCAAATTTAGGTCGATTCTTTCTGTCATTTTTTGCAGGATTATTTTCCTTCTTTATTTCAGGAGCATTTTTTTCTTTCATACTATTTTCCTGATTAAGGATATCTTGTTTACTAATTTCTTTATTTTTAGTACTGCCTTTCTTATGGGTTTGTTCATTTTTTGTTTTTTTAGCACTTACTTCTTTATTTACTTCTTTATTTACTTCTTTATTTACTTCTTTATTTATTTCTTTATTTATTTCCTTATTTATTTCCTTATTTATTTCCTGTTTTCTATCCTTTTTCTTCATAACTAGGTCTACTTCTACCCTTACCTTCGCGGGGCTCATAACAGTAGTATTTATCTGGGTAGGCACTACTTTAAAATCATTAGGATTAACTTTATTCACCAGTTCTATCTTTTGCGTAAATTGCTCTAAACTTCGGGTAATGAAAAACCTTTCTCCCTTAGATTTAGAATTTAAATAAAGAAATCTTACATCCTTCATGCAATTAAGGATTAAATAACTTCTGTCAATATACTTGCTTAGAACAGTAACAGTAGCCTCTGTGGCTATCGCCTCTGAAATAACAGGCAATTTTTTTGGTATTAGATATGTGCTTTTTGTAGTAAAATGATCACTCACTTCTTTAGCTTTATCTTGCACATAATTTTCTGGGGTTATAATAATAACTGTTTCGATATATAAGGCATCATAGGCTATTTTATTTACATTTAAATGTTTTACCTTTACATCTCTAATTAAACTATCATTTTGATATTCTAATTGAAATGGAATCGCTAGGCTAACTGTATTTTGACTTTGTTCATTTACACCTATTTTTAAGGAATCAAAACTTAAATCAAGTAAAATGTCACCTGCTACATAGCTTCTAATTATCTTACTATGGCAAGCAAACTGAATTTTATCAATATGATGCTCTTTGTATTTATTTAACTCTAAAGTAGCTATACCCTTTAGAAGAAAGTATTGACTATTACCTGATGTAAGTTTCGCAACATTATTCCAAGCTATATTTACATCCTTTTTATAATATTTTTCCATATTATCGCCTCCTAAACATATGTTTATTCAGCATAGTTCATTTTTATAATTACAAAAAAAAATAGTGCCCCATAGCACTATTCAAACATTTTTGGCCAAGCTCTCACAAGGTCACTATTGCTTTTAGTTTTTCCGAGAGCATCTATGATCATTTCGGCTGCCTCTTGGGGATTTGCATTTGAAAATCTTTTGCGCAACTTCCAATTGACATCTAACTCTTCTTTACTAAGTAAAAGGTCTTCTTTTCTAGTTCCAGATCTTATAATATCTATCGCAGGGAAAGTTCTTCTTTCCGCTATTTTACGATCTAAAATTAATTCCATATTTCCTGTACCTTTAAATTCTTCAAAAATCACATCATCCATTCTACTACCTGTATCCACCAAAGCTGTAGCTAAAATGGTTAAGCTGCCACCTTCTTCAATATTACGAGCAGCTCCAAAAAATCTTTTTGGTTTATGTAGGGCATTTGGGTCTACACCCCCTGATAATGTGCGACCACTAGAAGGGATTACTAAATTATAAGCTCTCGCCAAACGAGTAACACTATCCATTAAAATCACTACATCCTTGCCATGTTCTACCAGTCTTTTAGCTCTTTCTAAGACCATTTCCGATACCTTGACATGATTTTCTGGTGGTTCATCAAAAGTTGAGCTAATTACCTCACCTTTAACTGACCTTTGCATATCTGTTACTTCTTCAGGTCTTTCATCTATTAATAATACTAAAATTTCTATTTCAGGATAATTTATCGAGATACTATGAGCTATTTCTTTTAATAATTCTGTCTTTCCAGCCTTTGGTGGAGAAACAATTAGTCCTCTTTGTCCTTTCCCCACAGGACTAACTAAATCAATAATTCTAGGAGCAGTTGGACTATTATTAATTTCTAATTTTATTTTTTCTTGTGGATAAATAGGGGTGAACCCTTCGAAGTGAAGTCTTTCGGATGATTTATCGGGGTTTTCTCCATTAACCTCTTCTACTCGTAATAAGGCGAAATATCTTTCGTTATCTTTAGGTTTACGACATAAACCACCTACTCTATCTCCTGTTCTTAAATCAAATTTTCTAATTTGTGAAGGAGATACATAAATATCATCACTACTAGGTAAGTAAGCTACTGGTCTTAAAAATCCATATCCATCTTGCATTATTTCAAGTACACCTTGCGCCCTTAACTGTCCATCATTTTTTGCAAATGCTTTTTGAATTTCAAATACTAGTTCCTTTTTTCTCAGTTTTGAATAACCTGTTAATTCTATCTTTTTTGCCATATTATATAGTTCAGCCATAGTCTTACTTTCAAGCTCATTTATATTAACCGCGGTCATAATTTCACTCCTTATGCTGTTTTTCTAATTGGATTGTTTAAGGGTTTAACCAGGTAGGAAAATGCAGGGTAGGAAGCGCTAGACGCGCTCCCATTAAATTTAGCCATCCATTCTTACATAATGTGGTTTTCTAGAGAAATAGTGATAAGCTTCTATAAATCTAATTGTACCAGTTTTGCCACGCATTACAACTGTATGAGTTGTCGCTCTATCATTAAAGAATCTTACACCCTTTAAAGTTTCTCCATCAGTGATTCCAGTTGCCACAAACACAACTTCATCTGTTTTAACTAAATCATCTATTGTTAAGACCTTTTTGGTATCAGTTATACCCATTTCTTTCATTCTTCTTAACTCTTCTTCATTTTCAGGAATTAAGCGAGCTCTCATATCTCCGCCCATGCATTTTAAAGCAGCAGCTGCTAAAACTCCTTCTGGTGCTCCTCCTATCCCAATTACCATATCCACACCCGAATCAGGAATTGCTGTTGCTACTACTGGAGAAACATCACCGTCTGTTATTAATTTTATCCTTGCCCCAGCTTTTCTAATTGCATTAATAATTTTTTGATGACGAGGACGATCTAAAATCACAACTGTTACTTCTTCTATTTTTTTGCCTAATTTTTGAGCAACATTTCGTACATTTTCTTCAGGACTTGCATCTAAATCTATTGCTCCTACAGCTAAAGGACCTACTGCTATTTTGTCCATATACATATCAGGGGCATGTAATAGACAATCTTCCTTTGCAACTGCCATTACAGCTATTGCACCATTCATACCTTTAGCAACTAAATTAGTTCCTTCTAATGGATCTACTGCAATATCAACCTTTACACCTTCACCTAGTCCAACCTTTTCACCTATATATAGCATAGGAGCTTCATCCATTTCTCCTTCACCTATAACTACCTTACCTTCTATGTGAATAGTATCAAACATAGATCTCATTGCCTTTACAGCAGCATCATCTGCTGCTATTTTATCTCCCTTACCCATCCAACGAGCTGAATTTAATGCAGCCGCTTCTGTTACTCTTGCAAATTCTATAGCTAGTTCTCTTTCCATAACTCTTACCTCCTCTAGGTCTTATTTATCTTTTACGGTTTCCCAATCCTTTAAAAATTGGTCTACTCCCTTATCTGTCAGCTGATGATTCATCATCGCATCAATTACTTTATATGGAACTGTTGCTATATCAGCTCCTACTTCAGCTACTTGGTCTACATGCTTTGGATTTCGGATACTAGCTGCAATTATTTTAGTTTTATAATCATAAATTTCAAATACATGAGCCATTTTTGCTACAAGTCCAATACCTTCTTCCCCAATATCCTCCAGTCTGCCTACAAAAGGACTTACATAAGTAGCCCCTGCATTAGCAGCTAAAATAGCTTGGTTTACAGAAAAAATCAAAGTACAATTTGTTTTGATTCCTTCTTTGCTTAATTCTTTAATAGCCTTTAATCCTTCAGCTATCATTGGTATTTTAATTACAATATTAGGATGAATTTTCACAAGTTCCCTTGCTTCTTTAACCATTTGGTCTTTAGTTAGTCCAATTACCTCTGCACTTATAGGACCATCAACAAGCTTGGTTATCTCCATAATTACTTCCTGAAAGTTTCTGCCTTCTTTAGCTATTAATGTTGGATTTGTTGTCACACCAGAAATAACACCCAGTTCTGCTGCCTTTTTGATATCTTCTAAATTAGCCGAATCAATAAATAATTCCATTAAAATATCCCCCTTAATAACCATTATAATAGAGTAAGGCTAGTAAGAAATTTTATACTTACTAGCCGATTAACCTAAGCCTTGCCATTACTTCCAAATACGCGTATTTTTTCTCTCACAATTTCAATCATAGCATCCCTTGCAGGTCCTAAAACCTTTCTTGGATCAATTTCTTCAGGATTATTAGTAAACACGTCTTTTGCTGCTTTTGTAAACGCTTGGCGAATGTTTGTATCAATATTAACCTTTCTAACTCCTAGGCTAATTGCTTTTCTAATATCATCATCATCTACACCTGAAGAACCATGTAAAACTATCGGAATATTTGTTAAAGCTTTAATTGCTTTTAAGCGTTCAAAATCTAACTCTGGTTTACCTTTATAAGGTCCATGAGCTGTTCCAATAGCAATTGCTAAAGAAGTAATCCCCGTTTCTTCTACGAATCTTTGCGCATCCTTAGGATCAGTAAACATAGCGTCTCTTTCAGATACTACGATATCATCCTCTGTGCCACCTATTTTGCCTAATTCAGCTTCAACTGACACGCCAATTGGTCTTGCAATTTCTAATACTTTATTAGTTAAAGCAATGTTTTCTTCTAATGAGTACTGTGAACCGTCAATCATTACAGAACTAAAGCCTTGTCTAATGCATTTAATAACTTGTTCAAAACTTGTCCCGTGATCAAGATGTAATGCAACTGGTACAGAGACAGTATTAGCTGCAGTTTCAACTAAATTAACGATATACTCAAGACCTGCATATTTTATTGCACCTTGACTTGCTTGAATAATTACGGGAGACTTCTCAGCCTCTGCTGCTGCTACAATGGCCTGTACTATTTCCATATTGTTGCAGTTAAATGCTCCCACTGCATATCCTTCTTTTTCTGCCTTTTCTAACAAATAATCAACACTTACTAAAGACATTTATCTTGCCCCTCCTCAAATATTAACAAATAATATCCTGTTAATTATAATTTCATTAAATCTACTTCTTTATTCTTTTTTTACCTTTATCAATATATTTAAATACACCTTTATTCAGAACTATATTAGTTAAATTATTTACTATTTCCAAATCCTTTATATTTTCAGCAAAAATAACGGTTACAGCTCCACAGTCTTCGCAAAAAATTTCAACTCGATCTGGATTAACCTCTAATCCAATATCGTCATTACCACAGGTACAAGATACCTTATCTTGATTAATTAAATTTCGAACCTTTTCCAAAACCTTTGACATGATTTCTTCGTTATTAAAAAATTCTTCATCCATCACATCATCTACCATAGTCTCCATGTTATAATCAAAATCTTCAACTGCTTTTCTAACATTTTCTCTTGATCCAAGAAATGCTGATTCTACACCTGTTTCATGACAATATAAGTTTATCAACTTCTCTTTCCAAATCAAGTTAGCAGGATACGTATAATAGTGCTTGTCTTCACACATACTACAAGCCAGTTGAATAGTATATTTATTTCCTTTGCCTCGACCCATGGAAAAGAGGGCTGTTCCACATTGACATTTCAGGTGTACCTTTGTGTCAAAGCCTACGTTAAAGCGAGATATAGCATGAAAATCAAGCTTACCACATTCAGGACAATGTAGTGCCACTGTAATATATGTTTTAATCAACATGGTAGTTCCTCCTTTCTCTTTTAATTTAAATATTTACAATTAAATCATCTATCATTGTAGTTAATTGTTCTATGTCAAACGGTTTTTCAATAAAGCCAGATATTTTTATGTCTTCAGAAATACTTAAACGGTCATAGGCAGTCATTAAAATGGTTTCTGGATAGAATCCTAATTCATTTATTTTAACAATTGTTTCTAGTCCGCTCATCCCAGGTAACTTTAAATCTGTTATCACTAAATCAGGCTGCCAGTCTGTTATTATGTCTAGGGCCTCTCGTCCTGAAGCTGCATCCTTTAACTCATACTTATCTAGTGCTGCCATTAATAGTACCCTAATTCCAATTTGATCATCAATTATAAGAACTTTTTTATTAGTCACTGGTTACACTCCTAAAAACTCAATATAACATTATATTCTGGTAAAGAAAAAAATATTCCTGCTTATATTGAAAATTTTTATATCATTGTACTTCCAAAGTTGATATTTCCTCATAACTACTTTGGCTAATTATCTCATTTTCCTTAATATACAATTTTGGAATAAGTGTGCTTAAGTTAGTTCTACGTGCAGTTAATTCTACGATATCCCCTATTTGTATATCTACTACATCTGTCACATCTAGCATGGTTAGTTGCATTCCTACCTTACCCACTACAGGTACCCTTTTGCCTTTGATATATCCATATGTTTTCATTCTTGGATGATTAATAAAACGTAAGAATGTTTTTGCTAAAATTTTAGTTAAATCAAGTATCTTTTTAGGGTGAGCAATTGGTTCTACTGAAAATCCATGATAAAAACCAATTGCTACTACAGCTATTTTAGATTTCCTTTTTAATACATATATACGTTCATAACCCACAGAGTGACCTTTTTCTAATTGATTTAGATAGATAACTTTTGCTTTTAAACTCCAGGGATCTTGCATCTTTCCAGAAAAAACTTGTCCCCCTTCATCTTGTCCATAAAGAATAGTTCCAGCTCTCACCATATCTAAATGCATTTTAGGATATTTAACCAAAGCACTACTGTTACAAATATGCTTTAAGGGAATACTTACACCCTTTTCTGTTAATAATTTTATGGCTTTATTAAACTCTGAAAATTGTTTATCCACAAAAGATTTTTCTCTCCACATTGCTGTAGCTAAATGTGTGTATAATCCTTCGACTTCAATTTGAGGATTTTCTTTTAAAATATCTATGATCTCTGGAAGCTGCCCTACCTTTATGCCTGTTCTTCCTAAACCAGTTTCTACTTTTAAATGAACTTTTAACTCTATTTGTTTACCAACTATAAATTGAATCAATTCTAAATTATTTAATGTTATCGTTAAGTTATACCTTTTTGTGTATTCCAATTCTTCTTCTAAACAAGAACTAAAGATTAGTATTGGAACAAAAATTCCCGCCCTGCGTAACTTTATGCCCTCTGATACTTCAGTTACTCCTAAATAATCTATGCCTTGTCTTTGTAATTCCCGAGAAGACTCGATTATTCCGTGTCCATAAGCATCTGCTTTTACGACCCCTAGAATTTTAGTCTCGTCAGCTACAAAATTTCTCACTTCTAAAAAATTATTAGCTATTTTATCTAAATTAACTTCTACCCATTTATCCATCATGCCACCTCAAATAGGCTAGATTACTTTTTTGTTTTCTTTTTAAAATTAATTAATTTACGAATTAACTTTTGATAAACTGGTTCAACTGTATGCCATAACCAATAATAAAACTTGGAATAAACTAAATCATATTCTCCTATAAACTCTGTATAATCACCATTAAATCCTTTTTTAAACTTGAATAATCCATATAATGGATTGTCCTCACTTAAATAACCTGGTACACCTCTAAAGTCATATAAAGTGCAATTATTTTCTTTTGCCCATTTAATCATAGTCCATTGCAATAAATAGTTAGGCATCACATTACGATACTGATTACTTGAAGCTCCATATAAATACCAAACCTTGTTCCCCATAATAAGTGCTAAAGTACCAGAGATATATTTACCTTCATACTCTGCCATGAAAAGTTTACCATAACCATTTTCAACAAGGTAATCCCACATGTCCTCAAAGTATTGATATGATCTTACTAAAAAATTATCCCGTTCACAAGTTTCTAATAATATTTCATAAAAATATTTTAAATCTTCTTTTTTACAATCTTCTTTAATAGTTACGCCTCTTTTTCCCGCTAATCTAATATTATATCTGGTCTTGCTATGCATGTTTTTCATTAAAGTTTCTTCATCTGGAGTAAGATCTAATCTAAAAACGAACTTAGGCTGGATTCCATCAAATCCTTCACCTTTTTCTGCTGATCTAAAACCTCTAGAAGTTAATAAATTTGCAAACTCAGTATTTTCAGCTGAAATATCAGGATCTACTTTAAAGAAAATAGCCTTATGTTCTTTCGCTAACTTTTCTACTTCTTTTAACATAAAATCAAATACTTCTGTATCATCTATCTTAAATACAGGTCCTCTTGGAGCATAAAAAATGGCCTTTTTAAGACCTGGAATTATTCTTTTTAAAATAGAAATAGCAGCTATTGGTTTATCATTCTTTTCAATAATCAGCCTTAAAGGTTGCCAACCTGTCTTAGCCTTTATTTCGCCCCACTCATATGATTGTAAAATATGACCTTTGGGAATAGAAGCAATAAAATTATTAAAATAATCGTGCTCATTTTCCTTTATCAATCTGGCCTTCAAAATCATCACCAACCCTTGTGTTTTCTTCCTTTATCTTGCTATCTTTGTCAATACATCAACTAGACTATACCATAAATCATGATAAATTATAAATTATCTCAAACAACATATATAAAAGTACCTCAAAGAGCTATTCTCTGAGGCACTTCTAAATTCCTTATCTACTACTTTTTATGTTTATAAGCAGCTCCGACAAAATCTCTGAATAAAGGATGTGCTTTATTTGGTCTTGATTTAAACTCAGGGTGGAATTGTGAAGCTACAAACCAAGGATGATCCTCAAGTTCAATTATTTCTACTAAGTCAAGCTCTGGGTAAACTCCACTTATTTTCATGCCCTTTTCTATCATTATTTCCTTAAATGCATTATTAAATTCATAACGGTGACGATGTCTTTCAGAAATATCCTCTTTTCCATAAGCCTCATAAGCTTTTGTACCTTTTAAAATTTTACACGGATATTTTCCTAGACGCATAGTTCCACCTTTATTTTCAATATCCTTTTGCTCTTCTAAAATATCAATAACAGGATATGGTGTATCCTCATTTAATTCACTACTATTAGCATCTTGATAATTAAGGACATTTCTTGCAAACTCTACAACTGCCAATTGCATTCCAAGGCAAATACCTAAAAATGGTTTTTTATTCTCTCTAGCATATTTGGTAGCTACAATTTTTCCTTCAATCCCACGGTCACCAAATCCACCTGGCACTAAGATCCCATCAGCATTCTTTAAAATACTCTCGGCATTTTCTTCATTTAAGTCACAAGAATTAATCCAATCAATATTAATTTTTAATTTATGAAAAATCCCTGAATGAATTAGAGCTTCCGTAACACTCATATAAGCATCTTTTAATTCTACATATTTTCCTACTAAAGCGATATTGACTTCTTCTGTTGCATTTTTAAACCTTCTAACCATTTCTTTCCAACCTGTTAAATCTACTTCTCCACATTTAAGCCCTAAACGCTCAACAACAATGTCATCAAGCCCTTCTTTTTCTAAGTTTAAAGGAACTTCATAAATAGAATCAGCATCAATAGCTTGAATAACTGCTTCACTATCAATATCACAAAATAAAGCAATTTTTTCTTCTACTTCTTTGGATAAGGTATTAACCGTACGACACACAATAGCATCTGGCTGTATACCAATACTTCTTAACTCTTTTACGCTATGCTGTGTAGGTTTGGTTTTAGCTTCTCCTGCTGCTGAAATAAAAGGCACTAAGGTGACATGGATATACATACAATTATCTCTGCCGACATCTTTTTTAATTTGTCTTATAGCTTCTAAAAATGGCAATGACTCAATATCTCCAACAGTTCCACCTATTTCAGTAATAACCACATCTACATCATTATATTTAGCCATGTTATAAACTTGTTCTTTAATTTCATTAGTAATATGAGGAATAACCTGAACAGTTCCCCCTAAGTAATCACCATGACGTTCTTTATTTATTACAGACCAATAAATTTTACCTGTTGTTACATTACTAAATCTTTTAGTATTTTCATCAGTAAACCGCTCGTAATGACCTAAATCAAGATCTGTTTCCGCTCCATCATCTGTAACAAAAACTTCTCCATGTTGATATGGGCTCATTGTCCCAGGGTCAAAGTTTAGATAAGGATCAAGTTTTTGCATAGCAACCTTTAATCCTCTGCTTTTTAATAGTGTTCCTAAAGAAGAACCGGTAATTCCCTTACCTAGCGAAGATACAACCCCACCAGTAATAAATATATGTTTAGTCAAGATATTCCCCTCCCGAAAATCTCTCCAACTATTAGTTTTTCAAGAAATTCTCTGCAATTACTTTACAATTTTATCTTTACAGACAAGTACTGTCAAGAATAAAACTATTCCTAGAATATTCTAAATCTTGTTGGATATTTATCATTAATCAACTCTAAATAACTTCTTATATCTACTATTTTCCCCAAAATAAGAGACACCTATACTATATAAGGTGTCTCCACAATATATAAATGGTGTCTCACCTATACTATATAAGGTGTCTCCAATCTTTATTAAATTACATTCTTTCAGGTGCACTTACACCTAAAATAGTTAAAACATTTCTTAAGGTTATCCTTGTTGCATTAACTAAAGCCGTTCTACTAGTAGAGAGTGCTTTATCTTCTGATAATACTCTACAGCAATTATAAAAACTATGAAATGTACTTGCAAGGTCATGTGCATAACGGGTTAATACATGAGGCTCGAGACTTTTTGCACCTTCTACTATTTCCACTGGAAAGTCTACAATTTTTCTAATTAAGTCTATTTCTGCTTTTTCTTTTAAAAGACTAAGATTAGCATTCTTTGCTTTTGGAAGCTCCTCACCTGTCATTTTTAAAATGCTACATATTCTTGCATGAGCATATTGAACATAAAAAACAGGATTTTCATTAGAATTTTTCTTTGCTAAATCTAAATCAAATTCTAAGTGAGTATCAGGATTTCTCATCGTAAAGAAATAACGAGCTGCATCCTTACCTATTTCATCTATTAATTCACTTAAAGTTACGTATTGTCCTGTTCTTTTAGACATACGTACTATTTCTTCGCCTCTATATAAACGAACTAATTGCATTAAAACTACTGTTAATCTATCTGAATCATATCCTATTGCTTCCATTGCACCTTTCATACGAGCTACATGTCCATGATGATCTGCTCCCCAAATATTGACAACTTGGTCAAATCCTCTTAAGAATTTATCACGATGATATGCAATATCTGCTGCAAAATAAGTAGGTACTCCATTAGAGCGAATTAATACTTCATCTTTATCATCAGTATTAAATTTACTTGATCTAAACCACATAGCACCTTCTTGTTCATATACTAAATCCTTTTGTTGTAATAACTCTACAACCTCTTTTATAGCCCCGGAATTGTGTAAAGCGCTTTCATAAAACCATATATCATAATTCACTCCAAAATCAGCTAAACCTTCTTTGATGCCGTTAACCTTTTCCTTTAAGCCAAGCTCAACTAAAATAGCCTGTCTTTCATTTGTATCTAATGATACTAGAGAATCCTTTTTATCTTTTATAATAGTTTTAACTGTGTCAATTATATCTACTCCATGATATCCATCCTCTGGGAAAGGAACATCCTGCCCTAACTCTTGTAAATATCTTGCTTCTAATGACTTCCCAAAATTCTCGATTTGCTTTCCTGCATCATTTATGTAGAATTCTTTTGTAACATTATAGCCTGCACAAGCTAACATGTTAGATAGGGAATCTCCTAAAGCTCCTCCACGGGCATTACCCATATGTAACAAACCTGTTGGATTAGCACTTACAAATTCAACTTGTATTTTCTTCCCTTTTCCATACTCACTGCATCCATATTTCTCATCTTGATCATCTACTACTTTTAAGCCTTCATATAACCAATTATTATTTAAATAAAAATTTATAAACCCTGGTCCTGCTATTTCTACCTTTTCTACAAATTCATTTTGGCCTATGTTTGCAACAATAATATCTGCAATCTTTCTTGGACTCATTTTGGCTTCTTTAGCCATTAACATAGCTATATTGGCTGCAAAATTTCCATGGGTTTCTTCTCTAGGAACTTCCAGTACATAATTTGGAATGTCTTCATAAGATATTAGACCTTGTTCTTTTGCAGTAGCTAAAGAATTTTCTAATTGTTGTCCGAGACTATTTTTTACCTTTTCTACAATACTCACAATCCTAACCTCGCTCGCTATTTATAATTATTCTTAGATTAATATCTTGCTTGTACCCTGTCAAGCTATGAAATAATATCTCTTATAAATTCACTATAATTGGAACTAAAAATGGAACTAAAAATGTTAAAACTAAGCCATGAATAAAGGCAATTATGGCCATATCTGGACTAGTTGATTTTACTATTATGGGTAGGGTTGTATCCATAGTGGTTGCTCCTCCTGGTGCTACTGCTGGAATCTTACCAAATTTTCTAGCTACAATGGGCACTAAGGCTAAGGCCAATACTTCTCTGAAAATATTAGATAAAAATGCTATTGTCCCTATTTCTATACTCACCATTTTTTGTAGCATTACTCCTGATAGACTATACCAACCAAAACCAGCACCCACTGCCATAGCATGAATTGCATCCATCTTTAAAAAGAATCCTATAATAAAAGCACCTCCAAGGCTACCGATCACAGTTCCTAAAGGAATCAGCAATATTTTCCACCCTAGCTCTTTAAGTTTCTTCCAAATTGTCCTATTGCGTCCCAAATCAATCCCAACTACAAAAAGCAAAATGTTTAAAACTATTGTTGTAAACATATCTACACTGCCAACTAATTGAGATAAAAAACCTATTTTTCCTATTATAATACCCACAAATACAGAACTTATTATTACCCAGGTCATTTTTTTTCTCCTTCTAAAATTTTACCTTGTAAAATCCATAATACAAAAACACTTCCTGCAATACTAGCAAAAGAAATAAAAAAGGCCTTAACCCCTAAAGTGCTTAAATTATTTACTATGTCTGGATTACTACCTATCCCTAATCCCATGGCAAAAAGCATTAAAATTAATCCTGTAACTATTATTTTATCAATACTTTCTTTAGATATATAAGAAAAAAGTTTAAACCAACCTACTAACATACCCAGAATTAATGCACCTAAAATGCTCCACATATTGTTCACCTCTTCTAACTCAAATTGCCATTTTTATACGAAAATTAGCTTGAAAAATACTAACTTTTATTTTAACATATATTTTCTTTTCTGCACAAAAAAAAATGCTGCCCTCTGGCAGCATTAACGCACTCGAACTGGAAATACCTCTGGTTTTGTTAATCTAACAATACGTTCATCTTCACCTGTTAATGCATTGACAAAGAGGATAAAGGTTTCCTCTTCGATACTACCTCTTACATCATAAACTAAAATTTCCTTATCTTCAAATTCCCCCGGAATTACAGCTAACCTAATATTATTCACTTTAAAATTAGGATTCATCCCAGCTGTTACTTCTTCAGGAGACTTTTTAGGAGCTGGTAAATCTCTTTGGTGATGATAAGCTAAATAACTACTTTGATCAAAACTTGTTATTTGTCCATTATCTAAAGCTACTTGTACCTTTATCATATCAGTATATAATAATGTTTTGCCTTGATTAGGTACAAAGGTAAATACAGTAATATTTGTATCACTGTCTGTTTCTACTCTTGTTATATCTTTTAAACCAATCTTATTTAAAAATTCAGTTGCTTTTTTAAGAGCCTCATCATCATTAATATTTACTTCTTTAATTGGTCTATCTACATACAACTGAACTACATGCCCACCATTTTTAGAGACCTCTAAATAAGTAGGATTTTTATTGCCTTTTTTATAGGCTTTTATTCCAAAGGTCGCAATTTTACCTTTATTTTCAAAAGCAACCTCAACCTTTTGTACTGGTCCATCATAGGCATTCATAAAGTTTGTAGCAGCTTCTAAAGCCTTTTCTTTAGTTATTCTTTTACCTACTATCGGTTTTAATTCTGGCTCAATTTTTTGCACACCTTGGTCAAATTCTAACTCGGGAAAAGCTTTAACTTTATTTTCGATTTTAGTTAAACCATCAACAATTTTATTATCAGTAAGCTCTTTTCCTTTAATAATTCCTTCTGTTTCTAAATCTACAAAGCTCAGGTTTTGATCAATTACCGATGCCTCTACTTCGTGTAATTCTTCTCCCATAATCTTTGATCTTTTATATAAATCTTGAATCTTAGCCCATTCCTTTTCAGTTAGTTCTTGTTTCTCTAAATTATTTTTCTGCAAAAGGTAATAGCTATATTCAGCAATATCTGATAACACTTTATCAGTACGATCTAGTTCAATCATAGCTACAGGAATACCACTTAAGTTATTTTGAGCTGAGAAGGACTGACGCCAAAGGTTAGTAAGACTAAACATAATTTGCTTAGGGCTTGAGCTAACTAATGTTTGAGCCAATTGAGAGTTAATAGAATCTATACCCCAAACTAGTTCATGGAAGTTTTTCTGATATTGGATTTCTGTTCTTCTAACTAATTGTTCTTTATCTTGATATTGATTATAGCCGTAATAACCTACAGCTATAAAAGCAAGAAGTAATAAAGAAATTGCTGTTTTTCTCACCTAATTCCCTCCTTTCTAATTTCCAAATACATGTTTACCAATAGTTAAACTTATTTTTCTAGACCAAATCCATTTAGACGTTGCTGTCACCGGATTCCAGTAATATAATGCTCCATATGTAGGATCATTCCCATTGAGAGCATCTCTAGCAGCCCTTAAGGCACTTGCAGTCGGAGGACTAAAGTATTGTCCATCTACTGCGGCAACAAAGGCACCTGGTTGAAAACAAACCCCGTAAACTGTGTTTGGAAACTTTTTGCTTTTCACCCTATTTAAAATTACTGCTCCTACCGCTACCTGACCAATATAAGGTTCTCCCCTAGCTTCTCCAGAAATCATTTTTGCTAAAACAGTAACATCGTTACTACTAACCTTATTATTATTGCTAGTAGTATTTTGAGTTACTTTATTACCTGGTACAGCTTTATTTAAAGCTACCCATGTTTTATTACCTACTATTCCATCATTATTTATCCCAAATCTACCTTGAAACCATTTAACTGACCTTTGAGTTTGCCACCCAAAATCTCCATCGACTTTACCATGATAATAGCCTATTTTACTAAGCTTACTTTGAAGTAACCTAACATCATCACCTCTTGAACCATAAGTTAATGTACGGTAACCTATTACTTCCATGAAATCCATACCTACAAAAACGACAAAGCTTGCTAACATTAAAATTAAAGCTATTGCCTTAATACCTTGGGGTCTTAGCATGTATGTCCTCCCTCCTAAATTTATTTTCAAAATTATTGTTTCCTATATTCAAAAAAGTATCCCTTTAATTTTTGGAAATAAAAAAAATCACCTTCCGGTGATTTAATATTTCCTTTAATTCAATTAATGTGAAGGATATTTACTTTTCTTATTTATAAACTCCTCCATTATTAGACCATGCATAAGGTCCTTTTCGCTTACACTAACTTCCTGGGCATTTAATAAATCCATGATATTTTTCAAAATAATTATCCCAAACGGTATAATATCTGCCCTTTTCGGTTGAAGTCCTTTGACATTCTTTCGTTCTTCTAACTCCATTTTACTTAAATCATAATATAACTTTTCTATAACAGCTAAGTTTAAAACAAAGCCTTGAATCAAATTCGGATCATACTTTTCTAGCCCTAACTGGATTGCTGCTAAACTAGTTATTGTTCCTCCCACTCCAATTAGTCGAAAATTCTTAGGGATGTCCATAATTAAAGGTTTTAAAACATGATTAACATTATCTATTTCTCTATTTTCTGCTAATCTTACAGCTCCAACTTTAACGCTATTACAATTTAGCCGATTATTACTAAAAGAAACTAGTTCTGTGCTACCTCCTCCAATATCAACTACTAAATTATCTTTATCATTAGAAATATCCTCATCACTAGTAGCGCCTATAAAACTTAAATATGCTTCTTTTTCTCCACTTATAACATCGACCTTTAAACTAGTTATGTCTTCAATCATTTGCACTACCTGATCTCTATTGCTAGCATCCCTAACAGCACTTGTTGCAATTACTCTTATTTCCTGTACATCTAGGCTAAGGCACTTATCCTTATAATTATTTAGGCAATCCAGTGTCCTTTGTAATACTTGGGTTTTGATTTCTAAATTTTTCCCTATTCCTTCGCCTATTCTTGTTGATTCTAATGTACTTAAAACGGGTATTATTTCATTATTAATTATATCTGTAACTAAAAGTCTCGTACTATTAGTTCCAATATCTATGATAGCTACTCTCATATATTTACTCCTTTATTAGAAAATAAAAAAACACCCAAAACTTCTGGGTGCTATCCTTTATTATTAGTTCTTTTTCTTTTAAAGTCATTTTTCAAATTTAAAGGCGCTAAACGTTCGCTACTATCTTTGAAAAATCTAGATATTTTATCCTCAAAGGTAACTTCTTTTGGTTGAAATGGTTTAGCTTTAGATTTAAAAGGCTTATTAGGCCTTGAGAATTTTTCTGGTGGTTTTTCTGGTTTAGGAACTGCTTGTCTAATAGATAAGCCGATCTTGCCATTCTCATCGATGTTAATTACTTTAACCTTAACAGGATCTTGTTGTTTTAGAAAATCATTAACATCTTTTACATAACTATCAGCAACTTCAGAAATATGAACTAGGCCAGTAGCCCCCCCTGGAAGCTCAATAAAAGCTCCGAATTTGGTAATCTTTGAAACTACGCCCTCAATAATTTGCCCCTTTGTAATGGACATGCAGAATAATCCTCCTCAAATATAAAAAGTCATCTTATTATATCTATTAAAAATACCCTTGTCAAGCTTACTCTCTCGCCTCTTTCGACGGCATGACTACAATCTCTCCAGGTTTTACTAAACCTAACTTCTCTCTCGCTAACTTTTCAATAGCTTCTGGACTTTTAATATACTCTACTTCTTTTTGTAATTGATAATTAACCTTCTGTAAGCTTTCCACCTCATTTCTTAAAGATGCAATATCCTTTTTCAATGAATAAGCTTTGAAAATACCTAAAATAAAACTAATTATCAAATAAAGTAAAAAAATAATAAAAACTATTTTAACTAGTCCCTGAAACCTCTTTGTTTCTTTATTATTAACTTTTCTGTTATCTTTAAAATTTTGTGGTTTTCTGGCAGATAGAGCCATCTCCATCCTCCTCCATATAGCAAAGGGAGAAAATATGACCCTCTGCCCCATAGCATTTAGTATATAAGACGTTATTTGTAATATTCTACTTTTCTTTGCAAATACCTGCCTAAAAATTTATTTTGGTTTTCAGGGACTTTTATTAATCCTCTTCTTCATCATCTTCATCTTCATCTTCATCTTTTTCTATTTTCTTTTTTAATTTACTAAATGGACCTTTTATTATTTTTTTAGCCTTATTCTTGCTCTTTTTTACTATATTCCTTATCTTTCTATAAACTTTTTTGCAAAACTTAAAAGGCATTTTAATTAGCTTAATAACAAAATGTACCGGCATCATAATTATTTTAAATACCTTTTTGATGAATTTTATTATACTTTTAATAAGTGCGATGATTTTTTTAATTGTCTTAATTATAAATAATAAAACCTTATGAATATATTTTCTGATCGTTCCACTACATTTTTTATATTCGAGATAAAATCCTATAATTAACCCTAAGAATACGTAAGCTCTAACCTCTCCCCAATTCCCTAAAATTAAACATACAAAAACAAGTGCCGTAATTAAAATCCAAAAAATTATATCACCAATTAGAGTTCCTATTTTACGAGGACGTACCATAGCCCTGACTACCCAGTAGGCATCATAACTAATCCCTACTAAAGACCCTATGAAAATAGTTCCGAAGAATATTAATATTTGTTCTATTATTGGCTGCATATACAACTTCCTATCTTAATAGTTTATTTAAGATCCCTTTGCTCTTCGCACGAAGTTTTGTACCTTTATCTTCAAAATACTCAAGGCTAATAAAATGCCCCCCTACCTCTAAGGTTTCTTCTTCTAAATTTAAACTGATAATATGTAATTCTTCACCTTTAATTCTTAAAAACCCTAATCTAGTTACAGCTATAATTTCATTGTCATCATAAGAGTCAACATTCATGACACCACTAGCAATAAAGCCTTTTCTGTTTTTTATGCTTATTAAATATTCTGTGGATTTGATGTTCATTAAGAGAACCTCCCCTATAATACTTCTTTTTAACTTATATGCTATTAATTTTGTTTTAAGTACAGATAAAGCCCTAAGATTAGTAACTAATCTTAGGGCTTTATAATAATTCATATAATTCAGTTGCCTGATCTGCTCTTACATTTTCTTTTACTCCTAATACCTTAACCTTGGTATTTCTTGCACCTATCGATATTTCAATAATATCACCAACACTTACATTTGAACCTGCCTTTGCAACATTTTCATTAATTTTCACTCTACCACCATCACAAACTTCTTTAGCCAATGTCCTTCTTTTTATTAATCTTGAAACCTTTAAAAACTTATCTATTCGCATTTTTACACCTCAATTTTAAAAGACCAGGTTCTAATTTGAACCTGATCCTACTAATATTACTCAGCTACTGCTTCTTTAAGGTTTTTACCAGCTTTAAATGCTGGAACCTTTGCAGCTGGGATTTTAATTTCTTCGTTAGTTTGAGGGTTACGACCCACACGTTCTTTACGTTCTCTTACTTCAAAAGTACCAAAACCAACTAATTGAACCTTTTCACCACTTTTTAAAGTTTCCTCTATAGATGTAAAGAAAGCATTCACAGCCTTTTCTGCATCTTTTTTTGTAAGTCCAGATTTTTCAGCCACACTAGATATAAGTTCGGTCTTGTTCAAAAAAATTACCTCCTACCAATTTGTTGTTTACACTTGCTCATGGATATTCTTCTTAACATCTTGAAATTCCTGCTTGTGCTTTGTTAATTATTTTTTTATTTAAGTTTAGATTCTTCCCACCACTTGTCAAGTTGATCTAAACTAAATTCCTGAATTTCTTTTCCTGATTGATTTGCTTTTTCTTCAAGATAATTAAACCTTTTACGAAATTTACGAATAGTTGAAAAAAGAGCTTCTTCAGGATTAAGGTTTACAAATCTAGCTACATTTACAATAGAAAAAAGCACATCTCCTAGTTCATCGTAAACCTCTCCATTTGTACCCTTGATAGCTTCTTTTAATTCTAAAATTTCTTCGTCTAATTTTGAAAATGCACCTGTAACATTATCCCAGTCAAAGCCTACCTTACTTGCTCTTGCTTGTAATTTATCTGCATACATTAGAGCTGACATACTACGCGGAATATCTCCAAGCAAACCCTTAGGTTTTCTACCTTTTTCTTTTTCTTTAATTTTATCCCAATTAACTAATACTTCATCAGCATCAGAAACTTTGGTATTTGCAAAAACATGGGGATGACGTCTAATCATTTTTTCAGTTATCCCAAAAATAACATCATTTAAATCAAAATCATCTCTAACACTCGCTAGGGAACTATGAAAAACTATTTGTAATAATAAGTCTCCCAATTCCTCTGAAAGATTATTCATGTCTTTATTATCTATTGCGTCAATAACTTCATAGGCTTCTTCTAAAAGATATCTTTTTAAAGTTTCATGTGTTTGTTCTTTATCCCAAGGACATCCAGTTGGTGATAGTAAACTCTTTAAAACGTCTACTAAAGGATCTAAAGGATAATCGCATTTAGCAGCACTTTTTTTATCAAGTGCTGGTACAAATACAGTAGTTAAATGATCTACCCAATCTAAATGATCCAATTGATAAAGAGGTATCGATTCTATTCTTTCTAAACCTTTCACCCCTGCTGCTCTTATAACCTTAATCATAAATTGGTCAGGATAATATTCCATTAAACTTAGTTTTAAATCTGATGCTACAAATCTATTATATACCTGACAAATTAGTGCGTCTAAAGCTGGATTTATTTTTTCTAAATCACTTTGCACTGCATCTAGGGTTTGCATTCCTAGGCTTGGATCTTTTTGAATAATTGGATAAATAGCATCTAAAAAACTTAAAGCTGGGCATATTTCAATCTTCACTTCCTGTATCTTAGCACTATCTTGTAAAATTTGTACAGAACTTTCTGCTACAAGTGGACTTCCTGGAACAACATATACTATTTCTCCATATTTTTTAGCTTTAGTCAAGAGAAAATTAGTAATATCTTGATATACTTCCTCAAAACTTTTTGCTTCATAAAAATTATCTAAAGCTTTATATTCTATATTCCACAAAGGAAATTTAGCTACAACAGGATGCTTTGAGGTACGTAAAAAAACCTGTTTTGATTCTTTTAACTTATTAATCGTACCTAAACTTATCGCCTCTTCCGATCCTGGACCTAGTCCCATTACTATTATCTTAGCCATTTAATCCCTCACTAACTTTAATTTACGCAGTACACTTAAAAGCCTTATTCCAATGCGTGGAACTTCCTTTATTTCAGAGGCTCGTATTCCTCCCACTAATAATAATACTAAAAAGTAAATTGCCCCACCAAGACATATTGATATTAATGTATTAAGGGAATTTCCCATGCCTACCCTACTTAAACTCTTAAAAATAAAGATTACCATTAATCCCATCATAGTAACAGAAAACCCTGGTTTTATAAAATGATCTTGTAGTTTAAACCAATGACCTTTTAACTCTTTATTTACTACAAATAAATTTCTAATAGCTGCCATAAAAAAGGCTACAACTGTCCCTAGAGCTGCTCCCTTTATGCCAAATTCGGGTAAAGCTGTTAAGGTATAAGTCATCCCTATTTTAATTACAGCTGCTAAGATTAAACTATATACGGGTTCTATAGGCTTACCTAATCCTTGTAGTGCTCCTGCCGAGGTTTGATATAAGCCAATTGCTATAATACTCGGAGCCAGCCAAGCTAGAGGCGTTCCAGCTTCTTTTAAATTATACAGAAGTATACTAATAGGCTCTGCTAATACTAATAATCCTATACTTGCAGGCAACACAATTATTAAGGCAAGTCTTAATACTTGACTAAATTGTTCTCTTATATGTTCTTTTTTACCTTCTGATAAAAGCCCCGATATGGCAGGAACTAAACTTGCAGCGAGTGCCGTAGTAATTATAAAAGGCAAATTAATTATCGCCCCGGCCATCCCTGATAATTGCCCATAAAGACGAGTAGCTTCTACCGTTGTAAAACCTCCTGCTTGAAGTCTAGCAGGTACTATAAATGAATCTAAAAGTTGCATTAAAGGCAATACTAATGCACCTATTGAAATAGGTATAGCTAAAAACATTATTTGTTTAGTAATATCAGTAAATCCTTCATCTGTTTGCTTTAAGGTGTAATCATATCTAACTTTATTTTTTTTATTATGCCAGAAATATATCATGGTTAGTAAAAATAAAGATGCAAAACCACCTGTAAATGCTCCAAAGGTAGCTCCAGCTGCTGCGTATTCTACACCAAGTGGTAATAGGTAAAATGCTGCAATAAAGACAGTTGTTACTCTTATGATTTGTTCAAATATTTGCGATAATGCTGTTGGAGTCATATTTTGAAATCCTTGAAAATAACCCCTGATTGTAGCCATTAATGTAGTCATAACAATTGCTGGTGCAATAGCCTTTAAACTCAAGGCTGCTCTAGGTTCTTTAAAGAAATTTACTGCTATAAAATCCGCACTAAAGTATAACCCTAGCGAAAACATAGTACCTACAATAAACAATAGTAATAACGAAATTTTAAAAATTCGCCCTATTCCATGGTAATCTTTTTTTATTTGACGCTCTGCTATTAATTTAGAGATTGCTAAAGGAACTCCCGCTGTCGATATGGCTAAAATCAATGTATAAAATGGATAAGCCATTTGATATAACCCTACACCTTCATCCCCTACCAATCTAGCAAAAGGAATTCGATATATAGCTCCTAGCACCTTACTTAAAACCCCAGCTAAGCTTAAAATTAAGGCTCCTTTAAATATAGATTTTTGATCCACTTTTTCTTATCTCCTTACTTTACTTGTTTTGTCACTTTCTAATAATATCTTATGTATCTATCTATGACAATAACTAGACATAAAAAAGGTGGTGTTTAGCCACCACCACTTTTACTGCTCCATTTGTTTTGCTAAAAAAGATGCTGCTGTTTCTGCAAGTTTTAATTCTAATTCAGTCATTTTAACGCTACTATCTTTTGTTGCTACCATTACAACACCTATAGGATCGCCTTCGGTAATAATTGGTGCTATAGCAAGAGAAATAAACTTACCTTCTACTCCGCTTTCTTCTCCTTCTGCTAATTGAGCAAAAGGGTGGTTTGCTGTATCTTCTATTAAAATTGCCCTTCTATCTTCCATGACCTTTTCAGCTATATTACCTAATCTCTTATTCATATATTCTTTTTTTGTTGCTCCTGAAATGGCTATCACTTGATCTCTGTCAGCTATACAAGCAATATGCCCAACTGCTTCATTTAGCGAGTCTGCATATTCTCCTGCAAATTCTCCTAACTCACCGATAGGTGAGTATTTTTTTAAAATTACCTCTCCTTCTCGGTCGACGAAAATCTCTAAAGGGTCTCCTTCACGGATACGTAATGTTCTACGAATTTCTTTAGGTATTACAACCCTACCTAAATCATCAATTCGTCTTACTATTCCTGTTGCTTTCATAAGTAAGTCCTTCCCTCCTTTTAGCTTATTGGGTAAATAAATTATTATTTTTCCTAAACCCAATAATAGAAGTATTTGTATTTATCCCTAAATTATTCATATATGTGTTTTTTATATAAGGTTAATTTACTTGTTTTTGGCTCTAAATATACAAAAAACCTTTGGAGAAACTAAACTCCAAAGGTTTTAAATTATTTTTTCTCTTCTGGTTCTTTATCTTTTACTTTATCATCTGCCTTAGTATCATCTGATTTTGTTTCATCAACAGGCTGATTTGTTTGAGTTTTCTTTTCTTCTTCTAACTTTTCATTTACTTCTTTTTCTAATTTATTTTCAATTTTAGCTTCTTTTCTTACCTCAGTAAGATATTCCATTACCTTATTATTTTTAGCTCCAGTTAATAACTTATCTTCAATTTGCCCTTTTGCTTCTTCAAAAGATAATTGTTTTGCTGCAACCTTATCTTCTACTTGAATAATATGATAACCAAACTGTGATTTTACTGGTTCTTTAGCTATTTCTCCAGCATTTAAGGCAAAAGCTACTTCTTCAAATTCAGGAACCATACTTCCTCTTGGAAAATACCCTAAATTTCCTTTATTCTCCTTAGCAGAAGGATCGATGGATTTTTCTTGGGCTAATTTTTCCATGTCTGCCTTGTTTTCTGTTACTTGTTTTAAGATTTCTTTTGCTTCTTTTTCTGTTTCTACTAAAATATGTTTTGCTTTAATTTTTTCAGGTTGGTTAAATTCTTCTTTATTTTCATTATAATAAGTTTGTAAATCTGTAGTTATCTTGACATCTTTAGTTATTTCTGCAAAAAGTTTTTCCATAATTATGGAATCTGTAACAACTTGTTTAATTTCTTTTTCAGACATTTTAAATTGCTTTTCGTAATACTCTTTGTACTCTTTGTCAGATGCAAATTGACCTTTAATTTGCGCTAATTTTTCGTCAACCACCTTAGAATCGGCTTTGATATTTTTTTTCTCTGCTTGTTTCATTAATAATTTTTCATCGATAATTTGATTTAAAACTTGTAAATCAAAATAATCTTTAAAAGAAGCATATTGTGGATCTTCTAAATTAAGTCCTTCTGATGCAGCTATTTGCACAACTTTATTATCTAACTCATCTCTAGTAATAACCTCATCATTAACCTTTGCTACATAATCTTTACTCTGACAACCAGTCAAAGAGAAAATTAACACTCCTAGTAGTAAAATACTTGCAAACCTTTTCATTTATTTCTCCCCTTTCAATCTTTAAGCCATTATAACAAATATTATTTTCCAGATACAAGGCTAGATATTTCTATAAGTACCTTTTCTAATAGAGTTAACCAATCTTCTCTCTTTAGTTTAACGATATTTATCTTCATGCCCCATTCTCTTTCTCCCCCAAACACTACCCTACGCTTATATTTTTGGACTATATTTAAGATATCCTCTCCTTCTAAACCAGGGTCATCAGAAAACTTTAGATTAATCATCGTTTCTTTTTGTTTAATAGAATTAATCTTACAATTAAAAGCTAATATTTTAATACGGGCAATTTCTAATAAACTCCTTGTTTCTGTCGGCATATCTCCAAAACGATCCATTAACTCATCTTCTAGCTCATTAACTTCTTGGACTACCTTAATTGACGCTATCCTTTGATAGAAATCTAATTTAATTGCAGGATCATTAATATAGAAATCTGGAATAAAGGAACTTACTTCTAAATCAACCTCGACCTTAATTTCTTCTTGTTTCTTTTCGCCTTTAAGGTCTTTGACAGCTTCTTCTAAGAGCTTACAATACATGTCAAAACCAACGGACGCCACATGTCCATGTTGTTCTGGTCCTAACAGGTTTCCTGCACCTCTAATTTCTAAGTCTCTCATAGCAATTTTAAATCCTGATCCAAGTTCTGTAAATTCCCTAATAGCATGTAATCTTTTTTCAGCGGTTGGAGATAAAATTTTATCCTTTTTATATGTAAGATAAGCATAAGCCACTCGATTAGCTCTTCCTACTCTACCCCTTAACTGATATAACTGAGAAAGTCCCATCTTATCCGCTTCATCAACAATTAAAGTATTCACATTTGAAACATCTAATCCAGTTTCAATAATTGTAGTACATAATAAAATATCTAGCTCATGCTCCATAAAATCAAACATAACCTTTTCCAGCATGCTTTCCTTCATCTTTCCATGAGCAATACCTATTCGTGCTTCTGGAATAATAAATTTTAAAAATTCGTAGATTTTTTCTATATCTTCTACTCGATTATGAACGTAATACACCTGTCCTCCCCTGCCTAATTCTCTTCTAATTGCATCTTTAACTAAATCAGGACTATGTTCTACCACATATGTTTGAATCGGATACCTATCTTCTGGCGGAGTCTCAATAACACTTAAATCTCTAATACCTACTAAAGACATATGTAAGGTACGTGGTATCGGAGTTGCTGAAAGTGTTAATACATCTACTTGAGCCTTTAGTCCCTTTATTTTTTCTTTATGCGTTACTCCAAACCTTTGTTCTTCATCTACAACTAAAAGTCCTAAATCTTTAAAGCTTACTTGTTTAGATAATAATCTATGCGTTCCTATTACAATATCAATTTCGCCTAGTTTCAATTCTTCAAAGATTCTTTTTTGCTCCTTTGGGCTTTTAAAACGACTTATTACATCTATTGTAACCGGAAATTCAGAAAACCTTTCTTTAAAGGTATTATAATGTTGCTGGGCTAAGACAGTGGTCGGAACTAAGATGGCAGCCTGCTTACCTTCATTTACAGCCTTAAAAGCAGCCCTAATAGCAACTTCTGTTTTACCGTAACCTACATCTCCACACAATAAACGATCCATTGGCATTGGCCTTTGCATATCAGCCTTAATTTCTTCAATCGAACGAAGCTGATCAGGAGTTTCTTTATAAGGAAAAACATCCTCAAACTCCCTTTGGAAATTATCATCTTCTGAAAACTGATAACCTGGTTCTTTTGCCCTTTTGGCATATAACACAATTAGGCCTTCTGCTAACTCTTTTACTGATTTTTGTACCTTTGTTTTAACCTTTTGCCACTCGTTTCCACCTAACTTATGTACTTTAGGTATCTTACCCTCATTACCTATATACTTTTGTAACAAATTAACTTGGTCAGTAGGTACAAATAATTTATCTTCACCTGAATATTTTATTACGATATAATCCTTTTCAACATCACTAACAATTAATTTTTCTACCCCAATATATCGTCCTATTCCATGTAAAGCATGAACAACATAATCTCCTACTTGCAAATCATCTAACTTAGTTATTCGTTTACCTTCTTTTTGAAATAACCTTTTAGTCCTTTTTTGCGATTGGGTGAAAATTTCATTTTCTGAAATAAAGACTGTTTTAGCTTTGATAAATTCTGCCCCAGTACTTAAATTACCCTGAGCAATAATAACCTTTTTCTTTTGTAATCTATAGTTTTCTCCGACCCAAGTAGCCTCAATATCACAATCATTTAAGGCCTGAATTAATCTGAATGCTTTGTCCTTGGAAGAAACTAAAATAACTATACTATAATCTTTTCTTTTCCATTCAATTATTTCATCAGCTAAAAGCCTAATTTTCGAGAAAAAAGGAGGTAAGGTTTTAGTTTCTATGCTAAGTGCTGTTGTTCCCTTTGGTGGTAATAACGATAAATAAAGAGTTTTTCTTTCTTCTATCGCTGTTAAAATATCAGAAACTCCTGTATAAAAATTGGTCTGTCCAGGAAGGACTGTACCCCTTATTAATAAATCAGAAAAACTAATATTTCTTTCCTTTTCCTGATGTGCCTCCGCTTCAATTACCCTGCCTTTTTCATCTAAACATAAAATACTATCTTGTGAAAAGTAGTTAATAAGTATATCCAGATTATCATAAAAATATGATTGAAATTGTTCTAAACCTGGAAAATATAAATCATTTGTAATTTTTTCAATTACTTCATTCATCCGACTTGTAATTTTATCTACAGCTTCCCTGTCTTTCTTTTTTAACAGAGCTTGTTTTTGTTTTTCATATTCTTTAGTAATATTTTCTAATCCTACATCCTTATATTCTGGCAACAGAAAAAATTCTCTTGCAGGAAAGAGACTTATTTTTTGTGTATTTTTGATAGATCTTTGACTATCTACTTCAAAAAACCGAATAGAATCTACTTCATCATCAAAAAGCTCAATTCGCACAGGATTTTCATAAATTACAGGATATATATCTAATATTCCACCCCGAAAAGAAAACTGCCCTGGAATTTCTACTTTCTCTACTCTTTCATAACCATACTTGACAAAATATTCTTTTAATTTGTCCAAGGATATAACTTGACCCACTTTAATATCTCTTATTGAATCTTTAAATAACTTAGGTGGTAATAATCTTTTAGTTAAGGATTCAATTGGACTAACTACTACTATCCTTTCTCCCCGTACTAGCTTTTCTAATACTTGTAATCTTTGTTGCTGAATTTCTACACTCTGAGCTAATATTTCAAATGGTATCACTTCTAAAGGCGGAAAATATAAAACGTCATAATCTGGAAGTAAAAAATTTAAATCATCACAAATTTCTTTAGCACGTTTTAAATTATCACAAACAACAAGCATGCTTTTATCTGTTTTTAGTCCTACTAAGGATAATAAAATATTCTTTTGGACACCACTTAATCCATAGATGTATTGTTCCTTGTTTTTAGTAAAAGATTTGAGTACTAACTCTATATCAGGTGAATTGGCTAACTCACCAAGTATAGGCGGTGTTTGCATAGTGTCCTCCTTTTCAATTATTGTTTATTTTTACTATCTGTGTATTCCACATTATATGCATAATAATTGCAATCATAATCGCAAAACTTAAATTTCCCCATTTTATATAAACAATCCAAGTTATAAACCCAAAAAAGGAATGAATAACTACTGCTAATATTCCAGGTATCAAGCCTTTAATATTAAATTTCATATCCCATATTCCTTCAATAATTCCAAATATAACGTGAGTTAATATTATCGAACCACCAAAAAAAATGGCTAGAGATGTTTTGAATATTTCTTCTTGAATAGGGGTTAAAACTAAGAGAGCTGCTTCTCCCCATTTTTTAAGCAAAACAACATTAGCCCCCCAGGCAAGTAGGGCGGCAATTAATCCTGCAATTAAATACATAAATATTCTCCAAACTTATTTTTTATTAAAATTATTCATGGCCACGCTTATATCTTCTTTTAACCATAATTCTATCCCATTAACCGCCTTTTCTATACTACTATCCATTATTTCTTTTTCTTCTTTACTAAACCTTTGCAAAACATAATCTTTTACAGGATAACCTTTTGTTGGCTTTCCAATACCAATTTTTAATCTTTCAATGTCGCTTGAATGTAAGTGGCTGATAATAGACTTTAGTCCATTATGTCCACCTGCACTACCATCACGTCTAAATCTAAGCTGACCTATATCTAAATCTAAATCATCATATACTATGATAAAGTTTTCAATATTATCATAATAATTTATTAATTCTCTTACAGCTTCCCCACTTAAGTTCATATAAGTCTGAGGCTTAACTAATAAGACCTTTTTGCCATCCCAATAGGTGCTTTCAACTAAACTTCTTGCTTGTTTTTTTTCTACCTTTACACCTAGTTTATCTGCTATCTTATCAATAACTAAAAACCCCACATTATGTTTAGTGTCTTTATACTTATCCCCAGGATTGCCAAGACCTATAATTAAAAACACAAAAAATCTCTCCTTTGACTTACTAATTAAAGCAGATAGTATAATATCTATGATAAAAATAAGTTTTAGACTATCTTTTATTTTCTAAATATATTTTTCTTTAACCTGAAATAAGCCGAGCAAAAGCTCGACTTATTTTTCTTTAATTTTAATCAAACAATCTACTTACTGAAGCATCATCATGAATACGGAGGATTGCTTCACCCATTATTTGTGCAACTGAAAGAACCTTAATTTTATCTAATTTTTTATCTTCTCCTAATGGAATACAGTTAGTAGTAACTAATTCTTCTATTGGAGATTCCTTGATACGTTCTATAGCAGGTCCTGAAAGAACTGGATGTGTGCAACAGGCAAATACCCTTTTAGCTCCTCTTTCCACTAAAGCCTTTGCTCCGTTTGTGATAGTTCCTGCTGTATCAATAATATCATCTGTCATAATAACATTTTTACCATTTACATCCCCGATCAAATTCATTACTTCTGAAACATTTGGCATTGGGCGACGCTTATCAATAATTGCTAGGGGCGCACCTATTCTTTCAGCTAAATTTCTAGCTCTTGTTACCCCTCCCATATCAGGCGAAACAACAACAACATCTTCAATATTTTTCTTTTTATAATAATCAGCTAAGATTGGTACACCTAATAAGTGATCTACAGGAATATCAAAAAATCCTTGAATCTGAGTAGCATGTAAATCCATAGTTAATACTCTTCTAGTTCCCGCTGAATGGATTAAATTTGCTACTAATTTAGCCGTAATAGGATCTCTTGCTCTAGCCTTTCTATCTTGACGCGCATAGCCATAATATGGTATAACAGCTGTAATTCTTCTTGCAGAAGCTCTTCTTAAAGCATCAACCATAATTAAAAGTTCCATTAAATTTTGGTTTACTGGTCCACAAGTAGATTGAATTACATACGCATCTGATCCCCTAACGCTTTCATTAATTGTTACACTAATTTCGCCATCACTAAAAGCGCCAACCTTACACTTACCTGGTTCTACATCTAAATATTGGCATATTTCTTGTGCTAGTACTGGATTTGAATTTCCCGTAAAAACTTTAATTTTCGATCCTGATGCCACTTTCATTACCTCCTGTTTTTAGGATTTTTTAGACCAATCATCAATATTTTTTTGCTTACTTCTTCCTAGTCCTAAACTTCCTTCTGGTACATCTTTCGTTATCGTAGATCCAGCTCCAATAAATGCCCCTTGTCCTATGGTTACTGGTGCTACTAAATTAGTATTACTACCAATAAATGCTCCATCATTAATTACAGTCTTACTCTTTACTTTACCATCATAATTACAGGTAATAGTCCCGCAGCCGATATTAACTTTACTTCCTACAACTGAATCACCTATATAAGATAAGTGAGGGATTTTACTGCCTTTATTAATAGTGGAATTTTTAATTTCCACGAAATCTCCTACTTTAACATTATCTTCTAATACTGAATTTGGTCGCAGATATGCAAATGGTCCAATATTACAGCCTGAACCAACTTTACTATCTACTATTAATGAACTTTGTATATTAACACTATCCATGATTTCACTATTTATTATTCTTGTATTTGGTCCAATAATAGCATTTTGTCCAATACTTGTAGTACCTTCTAAAATACAACCCGGATAGATAATAGTATCTTGTCCAATTTTCACGTTTTTACCTATATAAGTATTTAAAGGATCAATAAGGGTTGTTCCTTCAAGCATTAACCTATCTAAAATTCTTTTTCTAAGTATGCTTTCAGCCTCGGCTAATTGTATGCGATTATTTATACCTAGCGCTTCTATATGATCTTCCATTATATACGAATCTACCTTCAAATTTTGGGATACTGCCTTTTTAATTAAATCTGTAAGATAATATTCACCTTGGGCATTATTATTGTCAAGCTTAACGATCTCAGAAAGTAAGAAGTTTCCTTTAAAGCAATAAGCACCTGTATTTATTTCATCTATTGCCTTTTGTCCTACATTTGCATCTTTTTCTTCAATGATAGCCTGTACACCATTTTCATCTCTTATAATTCTGCCATAACCTGTAGGATCATCTACCTTAGCTGTTAAAATAGTTATTGTAGCCTGATTTTCCTTATGAGACTCTATTAATTTAGTAAGTGTTTCGGAGCGTAGTAATGGAGTATCTCCACAAACAACTAAAACATTATCTTCTTTTCCATTTAATAGGTTTTCTGCCTGCATTACAGCATGACCAGTTCCTAATTGCTGCTTTTGGTATGTTACTTCGATTTGCTCATGTAATATTTCTTCTACCTCTTTTGCTCCATGACCTAAAACAACAATTTTTCTTTTTATTTTTGCCTCTTCTAATGCATCTAATACATGATTAAGCATAGGTTCACCTAAAACTTTATGTAATACCTTGGGTAATTCTGACTTCATGCGCGTTCCTTTGCCTGCAGCCAGTATAATCGCAGCCGAATTCATAATTTATCCTCCTCAAGTTTCTTTCGCTAAACATATTCCTATCATAAAGTATATAACAAAAAAACCTGAGTTTACAGTTTATTTTGACAAAATATATATTTCTAAAATTCGCTATATTAAAAAAATTTACTCATAACAAAAGGAGCTATTAACTAGCTCCTTATAATCAACTTAAACAGCTGATTCATATGCTTCTAATACAGCATTTTGGATAACCTCTCGTGCATCTGAAGATATAGGATGAGCTACATCTCTAAAATCCCCATCTGGCATTCTTTTGCTAGGCATGGCCACAAATAAACCTTTTTGCCCTTCTACAACTTTAACATCATGCACTACGAAAGCATCATCTATAGTTACAGAAACTATTGCTTTCATTTTACCATCTGCATTTATTTTTCTAATTCTTACATCAGTAACGTTCATGAAGAATTCACCACCTCTCTGCTAAAAAGACAATTTTGACACTTTTTTATTAGTTCGGCACTATATTGGTAAATCCTTCTTGTGTACTTCTAAATTTCTGAAAATTATATATTATTGTTATTTTTAATTTTAACTCTTATTATTTTATTTATTTCATCCAGTTTATCTAGCTCTAAAAGACCTAAATAATCTTTTACTACCTTTGTTTCAGGTTCTTTAGTGTCAATTAAAACACCGATTGCTAAAACTTCCGCCTTGAATTCTTGCATTAAATCAAGTACACCCTTAGCTGTTCCGCCAGCTTTCATAAAATCATCTATGATAATTACCTTTGAACCACTTGGTAATGCTTTTCTTGCTAAAGACATACTCCCTATCTTTTTAGATGACCCCGAGACATAATTTATACTAACTGCTGATCCTTCTGTAACTCTCCCGTCGTTTCTAATTATTACTAGGGGTACATTAAAAGCCTTTGCTGTCATTAAAGCTAAAGGGATACCTTTAGTTTCGACGGTAACAATATAATCTGGTTTTTGCTCACTAAATTTATGAGCAAAAATATGTCCTAATTTATTTAAAATACTTGGATCATAAATTAAATCAGTCATATAAATATACCCACCAGGCAATATGCGATTCGGATCAGATAATTTTTCAGAAAGACTTTGTAAAATATCTTGTTCTTCTTTTGTACTAACAAAAGGTAAATATTGCACGCCACCTGCTGCCCCCGATACAGTTTCTAACCTACCTTGACCTATATCCTGTAAAGTATTTTTAATAATAGTTAAATCTTCACTAATACTTGATTTTGCCGCTTGAAACATTTGTGCAAAATATCCTAAGGTAAATAATTTATGTGGACTTTCTAGAAGTATCTTAGTCATTACTACAATTCGTTCACTTCTTCTCCATTTTTCCATTAACACGGAGCCCTCCTATCTCTGGTTTATTTCCATTTCCGAATATTTTATATGATAAACCATGTTTTTATTCACTATTTAATATTATAAACAAAAAAACTAAAATGCAAAATGATATTACAACAAAAAAACTGACCTTTAAGTCAGTTTCTCTCTAACCACTTTTAAATCGCTAGGCTTATCGACATCTATACCAATCTCAGGGTGCCTATCAAGGATGGCTTTTCCTTTAGTCCCCAATAATTCTTCTACCCTGTTTTCGATTTCTATTAATGTAAGACTATGAAAAATATATTTAAAGATATATTTTATTCCAATATATTTTACCAAGCGCAAAGGACTTTTTCTCATTTCTATAAGTCTTTGAGCAGGCTTTAAAGATTTTTCTATAATACTGGGGTTAAGCATAAAGATATTTCCTCCTGTATAGATGCCATCTTTTAAGTTAACGTAAGTACGTTCTACGCCGGGATAATATAAATCATTTAACTCTTTACAAATAAGAGGATAAAAAATATCACCCTTAAGTTCTTTACATTCCTCTATAAATTCATCAATCATATATCCTTTAATTAAGGGTATATCTGAAGTAATTATTAATCCTCTTTGCCTATTACTCTTTAACTGTTTAATTCCATTTAATATACTCTCCAAAATATCCTTACCTGGTGGCACTAAGGTTATATCATTTTCTTTATAGGTGTTTTTTATTTGTTCTGGACCTACAACGATAATTCTTTCAATACTCTTACTTTCTTGTAACGCTGCAATTACATAAGAAATCATGGTTCTTTCACCAATTTTAATTAGAGCCTCATACTTTTCTTTACTACACTCTTGTAATTTGCCTTCGTTTAAACTACCTGCTAAAACAATAGCCCAATTCAATTAAAAGTCTCCCTTCTAATCTTCATCGGTATATAAGCCTTGCTTTTCTAGTGATAATAAGAAGGTTTGTTCAGCTTTTTCAATATGCGTTTTGGCTAACTGTTTAGCTAAGTCTACATCACGGGCAATTAAGGCTTCGATAATTTTTTTGTGTTCCTCTAATGCTACCATTCCCCTACCTGGCCTTGCTAAAGAAGCTGATCTAAAACGATGTAATTGTTCTTGCAGATTATTTATAATTTGCAATAACTTTTGGTTACGTGCAGCTTTATATAATAAATCATGAAAAGTAGTATCTATTTCAACTATAGACCTTAGATTATTAGCTTCCGTTTCTTCAGTTTCTTTAATTAAATGTCTTTGAATTTCTTCGATTTCTTCTTCTGTTATCCTTTGGGCAGCAAGTCCAACTGCTAAAACCTCTAAAGCACCTCTGATTTCAAATACTTCATTAATATCCTTAATCGATATTCCTGCTACATAAGCGCCCTTACGCGGAACCATGACCGCAAAACCTTCAAGCTCTAATTTCCTAATAGCCTCTCGTACAGGAGTCCTGCTAACGCCCATTTCTTCTGCTAATTGTATTTCCATCAATCTTTCGCCCGGTCTTAAAGTTTGATTTATAATAGCATCCCGCAAAGTTTCAAACACAATTTCTCTTAAAGGTTTATATCCATCCAATTGAACTGGAAGAAGTCTCTTAGTTCTCTTTTTCATCAATAATCACCCTTTCGTGAATCTCTTTGCTATCTATGGTTTGAGCTAAATATGCTTTCCCATAATCCGGGGGTATACTATCTTTAAAATTAATGGCTTCTATTTCATTGGGAAATAAAGCAAATACAGTAGGTCCACTACCTGCCATTAATGAATGTTTAGTATTTCTAATAAAAAAATCTTTTATTTCTTGTACCTTCGGATATAAGGCAAAAGTACTTTTTTCTAAAGTATTAACCAAATTTCCAAGTATATAATCTTGATCTTTTCTTTCTAAGGCGCCTAAAAAACCTTTTATATTATCTGTTTTTTCAAACATTTGTTCTTTCATATTGCTATATACCTTCGGAGTTGATACCCCAAAATCCGGCTTTAGAAGCACTACCCATAAAAGTGGAGCTTCTGGAATAGGGCTTACATTAGTTCCCCTGCCCGTACTTAAAGCAGTTGGCCCAATAATTCCAAAGGGAACATCTGATCCTATTTGTTCAGCCACTTCTATCATTTCAGAGGTAGTCATTTTTAGATTAAACAATTTATTCATTCCTAAAATTACGCCTGCCGCATTTGTGCTTCCCCCTGCTAGTCCTGCTTCAATGGGAATTTTTTTATCAATATATATTTCTACCCCTTTGATACTGGGGTATTTACTTATTACTAGCTGAGCTGCCTTAAAAGCAAAGTTCTTTTCGTCTAAAGGAATTAAAGTAGAATTAGAGTTTAGAATAATTTCTCCGGCAGGCTTCAGATTTATATTATCATGTAGGCTAATTGCTTGCATAATTGAACTAATTTCATGATAACCATCATCTCTTTTATAAAGACAATTTAATACCATATTAATTTTAGCATATGTTTTTACCTTAGCTTGTCTCATTTTTCAAAACCTCTTCTTTCATACTTAAATATACCACAATTAGACTCTATTTGCATAAAATAAACCTGTAGATTAAGGACTACAGGTTTATTTCATTTATTCTTTTTCAAAGGCTAATTTCGCACTAGTCTTATTTTGTCTTTCTACTCTATCAGTCTTACTAACGAATAATTTTGGCGCTATAATATTAATTATTGCATTTAGTGAAATACCCACAATCGCTGCTAAGCTAAGTCCTTCAAAGCTTGCGTATTCACTAATCTTAATTGCAGCTGGGTTTCCTTCTCCTTGTATCGAAACAATACCGATGATTAAAATTGAAAATACTATTATACTATTTTTAAGATTAGAAAAATCTGTTTTGCTCTCTACTAAAGTACGTAGCCCGATACTAGCTATCATCCCGAATAAGACAAAGCTTACTCCACCCATAACTGGTACAGGGATTGTCCTAATAATGGCGCCAAATTTACCAATAAAACTTAGCACGATAGCTATTACTGCTGCGCCTCTAATAATGTTAGGATTGTAATTCCCTGTAACTGCTAATACTCCCGTATTTTCACTGTATGTTGTATTAGCCGGAGCACCTATGAGACCAGCAAATGCAGTAGCTATCCCATCACCTAATAATGTACGATGAAGTCCAGGAGACTTAAAAAAATTCCGTCCTACCACCACGCCATTAGTTGTAATATCACCAATATGTTCTACTAAACTTACTATTGCTATTGGTACTATAACTGCCATAGCCTCTAATGAAAACTTTGGTGCAATCATCATATTTTGAAAATCACCAATTCCATAAAACCAGCTAGCTTCTAAAACTGGCGCAAAATCTATAATATTTAAAGCAAAAGCTGCTAAATAACCTACAAAGATACCAATTACTATAGGGATTAATTTAATAAATCCTTTTCCAATAATTCCTGTTAATACAACTGCTAAAATTGTTATTATTGCTACTAACCAATTTTCCGAAGCCATACCTACAGCAACTGGAGATAATATAAGTCCAATTACAATTATGATTGGTCCTGTTACTATTGATGGAAAAAGCATCTTAATTTTATCTGAACCAATTAAAAATACTAATAGAGAAATGATAACATAAAGTGCTCCTACCGCCATGAAAGAACCTGTAGCATACGCCATTCCAAAATTTTTACTTACAATTTGGATGCCTGCAATAAATGCAAAAGATGATCCTAAAAAAACTGGTACTTTTCCTCCTGTAACTAGGTGAAAAAGTAGAGTTCCGATTCCTGCACTTAAAAGAGCAAGTGAAGGGTCTAAGCCTGTAATGAAAGGTACTAAAACAGTGGCACCAAACATGGCTAATACGTGTTGAAATGATAAAAGTCCATTAGCTAACAAAGATTGATTCTTTTTCAATTTAAATCCCCCTTTAGCCACACAAAAAACCTCCTTACCGTTAAAATAGCACAATAAGGAGGTATAAATTTCATCACAAGATACCCTATGCTCCTTAATGGCCTCTCGGGACCACCTTAAAGGTAGAAGGCTTTATATGCAGTTTATTTTCTATCATATTTTAGCTTATCAGAGTCATTATGTCAATATACTTAAGCCACCAACAGGTATACGTTCTCTTTCTGCGATTGTTGCCGTTACTAACGAGCGCGTCACATTTAAGCATACTTCTTGAATAAAGAAAATATCTTTTTCAATAGTATGAGTTGAATTAAGATATAAATTGTGTTTTTCTCTTACCCATTCCTCGATATCTCTTAAAGGAATTTTAAAGTTATCACTTGGTATTAATTCTTCAGAAGTTAAAGCTTTATGCAATTTCTTTTCATAAAGCATGTGTTCCCATAAATTCATATTTTCATCATTATGAGCTAAACAAAAGTAATCGGCTAAAAAATGCGTAATTATACCTAAGTTTTTACTAGATAATTCATTATCACCTTTTCCCACTTTAATACATTCTTCTGTCTTTTTAACTAAGAATGGAAGGGAAGCAGTAATATTATGCGGTAAATTACGCTTATCAGGATGAATATCTGGAATAATACTGCCCATACTAAATGAAGCACTTTTTAAATTACCTTCTTCATTAACATTTATTACTTCTTTTATTTTGCCTGACAAAAATAGGTGTGATTGGATCAACATAAAATAATTCCACCTTTTTTTAAAATTCTAGTGGTACAACTTCAATCTATTTCTAAGCGTGTTATCTTTCCTTTATTATACACTGATTGCATGGTTCCGTGAGTATTATATTCTTCTAAATACAACTCATCAAAAACATTTATGCCTCTTTGTTCCAAGTGAGGTACTAATTCGTTAATAATTGACTCAATTTTTCCGCTTTTTAGAAATAAATTAGAGTCTACTTTATACCCTAACCCAATCAGCTCATTTTTCAAAGGACCAATATTTTCTAATTTACCTTGTACTATATATTCCATTATATTCACCCCGCATATAGTTATGTTATGTAAAAGAGGCGAATTTATGCGATATAAATTTTTTATAAAATTTTGTTTAAAAATTCACGTAATCTTGGTTGATCCGGGTTAGAAAAAACTTCTTTTGGTGATCCTTCTGCTAGAATTTTTCCATCATCCATAAAAACAACTCTATCCGCCATTTCACGGGCAAAGCCCATTTCATGGGTTACAACTACCATAGTCATGCCTTCTTTGGCCAAATCCTTCATTACCGCTAAAACCTCTCCTACTAACTCAGGGTCAAGGGCTGATGTTGGCTCATCAAAAAGCATTATCTTTGGCTGCATGGCTAAAGCCCTGGCAATAGCTACTCTCTGCTGCTGACCACCAGATAAATGACTAGGATATACACTCCGTTTATCTTCTAAGCCTACTTTTTTCAATAATTGTAAGGCTAAATTTTCTGCGTTATTTTTCGAGATTTTTTTAACTAACATAGGTGCTTCCATAATGTTTTCTAATACGGTTTTATGTGGAAAAAGATTGAATCTTTGAAAAACCATACCAATGTTTTCCCTCATTTTGTAAATTTCTTTTTGTTTAGTAGAAATCATTTGATCCATAATAAAAATTTTACCATCATTAATTACTTCGAGATTATTTAAACATCTAAGCAAGGTACTTTTTCCTGAGCCACTAGGCCCGATTATTACTACTACTTCACCTGAAGCTACATTAAAATTGATCCCTTTTAATACTTCTAATTTCCCAAAACTTTTACGTACATCTTTTACTTTTATCATGCCCTACCTCCAACTATTCTGAGCGTGCTAGCTTATTTTCTAAAATTCCAAAAATGACTGTAAAGAATGTAGTTAAAACTAAATAAATAGCACCTGCTGTAAGATACATTTCAAAAGGTTTAAAAGACGATGAGGCATGAATTTGAGCCGTCCTTAATAATTCAATCATTGAAATTGTAGAAACTAAAGCTGTATCCTTTAATAATGTTATAAATTCATTTCCCATAGGTGGAATTAATCTTCGATATGTTTGAGGAATAATTATTCTTTTCATTGCCTGGGAGTGACTCATACCAAGAGAAAGAGCTGCTTCCATTTGACCTTTATCTACGGACTGAATACCCGCTCTAATAATTTCAGCTATATAAGCCCCACCACATAAACTAATTGCCATTACTGCTGCTGTAAAGGGTGAAAAATCAATACCTACAGCAATTGGAAGTGCATAGTAAATTATGAATAATTGTACTAAAAGGGGGATACCTCGGAAAATCCAAGTATAGATTGCTCCGAGGTAATTTAAAATTGGGTTTTTATTTATTTTGATTAAGGCTACACTTAAGCCAATAACTGTACCAATTATAATTGCAAAAAAGGTTAATGCAACTGTAGTCACTGCTCCTTTTAGTAAAAGGGGTAGCACTTTTATTGTAAATGCCCAATCCCAAACAAAACCTGTTGCCACTTTTATCTCCCCCTAAAAACCTGTAAAAATTATTTAACTTGATCTGATTCTAATTGTTCTGTAATGTCATAGCCTAACCATTCATTAGAAAGCTTTGTTAAAGTTCCATCTTCTAACATTTCTTTAATTACTGCATCTAATTGATCTCTTAATTCTTTATCTTCTTTACGAACACCAATCCCAATTACTGCTTCTTTATTCATGCCAATTTCTTGACCAACTTTTTTATATTTACCTGTTTTTAACCATTCTGGAGCTGCAAAACTATCTACAACTACTGCTACAGTACGTCCATTATCTAGATCAGCAAAAGCCTCAGGAAACTTATTATAAAGCTTCATGTTTTTTTCGTCAAAACCTGCTTTACTACTTTCTTGTTGACCTGTACCACCTAATTGAGTACCAATAACTTGATCTTTTAAATCTTCTAATGATTCTATTTTATCATTATTATCTTTTTTAACCAAGATAACTTGTGAAGCTACGCCATAAGGACCTGCAAAATTAATTGCCTCTTTACGCTCTTCCCACATATTCATGCCAGAATGAATAACATCAAATTTCTTTGCTAATAAAGAAGGTACGATTCCATTCCAATCTGTTGGTACCCATTCAATTTCTAAACCTGTACGTTTGGTAATTTCTTTACCCATATCAATATCAAAACCAACTAATTCACCTTTATCATTTCTAAAGCCCATTGGAGGGAACCCATCATCTAAACCAGCTTTTATTTTTCCAGCGTCTTGAACTCTTTTCCAAGAACCATCACCAGTTGCTGTTTCTTCTCCATTTGGTGCTGGTGCTTCTTCTTTTTTATCTCCACAACCTGTTACTAATAAAGATAATCCTAACACTAAAACCAAAATCAATAAAAGACCTTTTTTCATTTTCTTAAACCTCCTCAAATAATTAATATTCAGCTTTTTTATATCATTATTTTAACTCGTTAAAGTGTTGTAGTCAAGAAATTAATTCATATTTAAAAAGAAAACTCCTAAAGCATTATGCTTCAGGAGTTTTCAGTGTATTTTTAACTTTTACTACCTGTTGTTCAATCTTATTATCTATTAAAACATCTATTTTACTACCATGTTGCTTTAAAATTTCTAAGTCATTCTCACTTACTTGCTGCATTATTAATTCAGTTGCTTTAACCTTAATTTCTCTTGCATCTACATCGGGCAACTTGGATGCTCGTTTATTCTTCTTAAGATCCTCTACAATCATTTGATTAAGAGCCATAACTGTCGTTAGAACTATTTGCTCTAAATTATCTAAAGCATTTTTCCATAATATGCTGTCAGTTCTTTTCTTTGCATACCTTATAAAGCATAACCCATTAATGTTAGTATTATAGGCACCAGAACTATCACAATTTGATTACATATTCCTTCCCAGTCCACCTACAGCACCCCTATATTTTTCATTTCTATATTTTATTATGTATTTTAAAAATGGTGCATTAAATTAAAAATACACATGAAAAAAGATCCCGGTTAGAGGATCCTTTCTCGAAAAAGACTGGGGTTATGCCTTTTTATATTATTATTACCATAAATTATAATTATAATCTATTTTGTAGAAATATTATATAAAAATTTATTATATCAACTATTTATAATTATTCTTCAGCTTCTACTGCTTCTATTACTTTACTTTCTATCGTTTGTTCAATTTCATTAATATACTTCTCAATTAATTCAACTTCTTCTAGTAATAATCGTATTACTTGCTTATCAAAATGTTCTTGTCCAATTAAGTCCTTTGACTTTAAGTCTAAGTAACCTTTTATCGTAGTGAGAGGATTTAAAACCCTATCTGATAGGTCACCTCGTTTTAGCATCTTATTCTCGATATCAAGGGGTCTACACTCATTATTCATATTATTTCCCCCATATGTAACTTTTCTATATATTACCATGAGCGTTTGGAAATGTAAAGCTTGTCTTTTGATTATTGTCAAGTATTTTTCTACCCCTAAATTGTAATAGCAAATGTAACTATTAAAACATTATAATATTATTACATTTTAATTATCTATTATTTCAGTTTAATTTCCACATTAAACTAATTGCAGCATGTAAATCTAATCTTGTCCTTGAATTGAGGCTAAACCTTTTTCCATGAAATGATTTCTAAGTCCTTCTATTGTCTTTTGTGGTACAAACATCTCCTCAGCTATTTCCTGATCAGACTTTCCCTTTTCTACATGTGACAATAAACTATCCATACAAATTCCTACCTCATCACATTTAAACTGCAGACTATCTTCCATGCTCCATGGAGCTCCCCTTAAACCGTCTGCATAATTACTAGTTCCCTTTTCATATTTCGCAGTTAAACTTTCACCATCTAAACTTTGCCTAGTAGCAGAACCTACTTCTGTAGAAATAAACGAATTACTCATCTTATTTACATTTTCTTCTTTTCTCATTTTTTACCTCCAGCTATTATAGTTTTTTATAGTTTGGCTAAAACCACTAGCATTTTATACATCCTTTTACTAAACAGTTTATTTACGCATATTAAAGCACAAAAACAATAAACAAACATAAAATATACTAGCAAACTTTCTAAGAGGTGAAATTATGTTAAGACTATCACGTAATATACATCTTGAAATAAATTTACAGTCTCGTTTATTATTTTTTTTTCAGGGCGAAACATTAATTAATACTTATAAGATAGCAACAGGAAAAAAATCAACACCTACTCCTATTGGTAATTTTAAAATTATCAACAAAAAGATTATCAATCATCCTAGTGTATTTGGTACTAGGTGGCTAGGACTTGATATTCCAGGGTATGGTATCCATGGCACTAACAATCCCAATTCCATTGGTAGATCTGTTTCTAATGGTTGCATACGTATGTATAATCAAAATGTTGAAGAATTATTCTCAGCAATTCATATTGGTACTATGGTAAAAATTTATTATGAAAATCCTAGTGAACTATTAAATATCCCTTCTCCTAAATCTTCTACTATTGATGGTAAATCGTACCTGACTAAACAAGGGGATACACTTTATACTATTTCTCAAAAATTAAACATTCCTCTCCATCATTTAGTAAAAGCAAATCTTTCTCTTAATCCTAAAAATCTAAAAAAAGGGCAAAAAATAAACCTTCCGTAAATAAAACCTGGTTATACCAGGTTTTATTTACGACAGGCCCAAGTTTTACAAAAGGCGCAGTTTTGTCCACCCTGACAAAACCCTTTTTTTGCCTCTCCTGTAGGATAAGTTTTTTCTTTGGGGATACTAGACCAACCTATCAAGGCTGTAATAGACTTCACTGGTTCTAAAAGATAATTATCCGTAACCTTAATACTATCTTTAGTATTTAAAGAAGCACTAATTTTGGCTTGATTATCTAACTCAAAATCTCCATACCCTGGGCTAAACCTCAAAGAAGGATAAAGACCTTTACTTAAGTAATTTTGGGCTAAATAATTTCCAAACTTATCTGCAAGCATTTCTACAGCATGGGATCCTAGAATATCCGCAATTGAAGCTTCATAAAACAAGCCCTTTTTTAAACATTCCTGACTATAATTTGGCAATCCTTCTCCAATAGTAAGAGCTAGCAAGGTTACATGAGTACAATTTTTTAACCCTAAACTTAAATAGACGCTTTCTATTGTCCATTTTTCCTGATTTAAAGCTAAATTAACCTTATCTTCATTTATACTATTTATCTTAAGTTCCTGCCAAAAGATATGAGGTTGGATAAGTTTTTCTAACTTCCTTATTTTTTCTTGTGCCCCTTTTAATGAGGGATTTTCTTTTACTAAACTCGGAATATTTATATTTAAGGGGAAATTAGCTAAAAACTTATCCTTTCCCATTTCCTTGCTCCTGTAATAATTCTTCAATTAAAGGCACATCACCCATTGGGAAAATATGCACACCTGGTACCATCTTTTTCAATTCTAAATAAAGCTCCTTAGCTATTTCCAGTCCAGCTTCTCTTCCTTTAAGCTGAAGTCTATCAATGATTTTATCTGGAACTACGATTCCTGGAACATTTTTATTTAAATACTGCGCTAATTTAACACTTTTTAAAGGCATTAAACCATAAATAAAATGAGCAGAAGTATCATTTATTTTAGTAAGAAAATGTTCTAAGGAATTAATGTCAAAAATAGGTTGAGTTTGAAAAAAATTAACCCCTGAATCTATTTTAGCCTCTACCTTACTCACTTCTATTTCTAAATCAGTAGCTGTAGGATTTGCAACTCCCCCAATAAAAAATTCTGTTGCTTCATTTAAATTATTGCCCATCATATCTGTACCTTGATTTAAGGTGTTTGCAAGTTTTATTAAACCAGTAGAATCTAATTCAAAAACCCCTTTTGCCTCTGGATGATCTCCATTTTCTGGCTTGTCACCTGTTAAGGTTAAAATATTTTTAACCCCTAAAGCATATGCTCCTAAAAGTTCTGATTGTAAGCCAATAACATTTCTATCCCTGCAAGTTAAATGAAAAATCGCTTCTAACTGTAATTCTTTTTGTACTAAATGAGCAAGGGCTATCGGACTCATTCTCATTTTACCCATAGGACAATCTGCGATATTTACAGCATCAACTACCCCTTTTAAGTTTTTCATTTTTTCATAAACAATCCAAGGGCTAGCCCCTTTAGGTGGATCTATTTCGACAGTTGTTACAAATTGTTTATTATTTAACTTATTTTTCAAACCATTCATTATTTACTCCCCCTGAGTGATTCTAATATTTGAACTGCGCTAACAGCATCCTTCGCATATCCATCAGCGCCTGATTCCTTAGCAAAATCTTCATTAATTACTGCTCCCCCAATTATTACCTTTATATTTGGTAATCTTTCTTTTAAATAATCAATTGTTTTTGGAATTTCCATCATTGTCGTCGTCATTAAAGCACTAAGTCCTACAAAGCTTGCCTTTTCTTTCTCGCAAGCCTTATAAAAATCTTCTGTTTCAATATTTTTTCCTAGATCTATGACCCTAAATCCATGATTTTTTAACATTACCCCGACCATGTTTTTACCGATATCATGGACATCACCTTTTACTGTGCCAATAATGATGGTTTCTTTTTGAATAGAGTCAAATTTTCCGTCCATTTCTTTCTCTAAAAGATCAAAAGCCTTTTGACTAGTTTCTGCACTTAACATTAATTGTGGTAAATAATACTCACCCTTACCAAACTTTTCCCCGACAATATTGAGCCCTGGGATTAAACCTTGGTTTATAATCTCTATGGGAGTGACCTTTTCCTGTAAAAGAGCTGTAATAGTCCCTCTAATACCTTGGGATCCTTTAATTACTTGATTAGTTACTAGTTCTAGAGAAGGTATACTTGCATTAATTTCTACTTCTTTTACTTCTAGGGAATTTTTCTTAATATAATTATTCCCTTTTGGATCTCGTCCCGCTAAAAAAGAAGCCGCTTCTAAACTTGTTAACATATTTTTATCTAAAGGATTAATAATTGCTACATCTAGACCACTTGCAATTGCCATTGCTAAAAAGGCGGAATTAATTTTACTCCGACTTGGTAGTCCATGAGAAACATTACTTACCCCTAAAATAGTGTTAACCCCCAAATTTTGCTTAACTAATTTAATAGTTTCTAAGGTTTCCTTGGCAGAATTATCATCTGTACCAATTGTTAATGCTAAACAATCTATATAAATATCCTTTTTAGAGATACCATAATCCTCGCAAGATTTACAAATCTTGTGGGCTATTTTTTTTCTCTCTTGGGCTGTTTCTGGAATTCCATTTTCATCTAATACAAGAGCAATTACGCCTGCTCCATACCTTTTCACTAATGGCAGAATTTTATTTAAGCTTTCCTGTTCACCGTTAATCGAGTTGACTAGAGCCTTACCTTGATAATTTTTCAAAGCATTTTCTAGCACTAAATGATTAGTAGAATCTATAACTAGAGGAATACTGATATTTTGTTGTAATAAATTAATTACCTTGGACATCGTTTCTTTTTCATCTATTCCAGGAGTCCCTACATTTACATCTAATAAATCAGCTCCAGCCTCTACTTGGATAGCCCCTTCTTCTTGGATAATTCCATAATTTCCTTCCTTAAGTCCCTGAGCAATTTTCTTTCTTGCTGTAGGATTAATTCTTTCCCCAATAATTTTAGGGAGCGTATCCTCGCCTAGGAAAATAACTTGTTCCCTACTTGCAAGAGTACTCCTTCTCTCTACGTTTCGAGCTAGTATTGTTATATTTTTAATCTTTTGCTTTAAATTTTTCGTATGCAGGGGACTACTTCCACAACATGAGCCAAAAATATTCATTCCTAGATTAAAAAAGGGTACCATTTTTTCTATAAAAAGTTGTGGATCTAAAGGGTAATACACTTTTCCTTCTTTCATCTCAGGTAGTCCTGCATTAGGCTCTACAATTACTGGCAAACTAGTAGTTCGAGTTATTTCTTCAATAACAGGGTATAATTCCTCAGGACCTCCTGAACAATTTGCACCAATAGCATCTGCTCCTAAACTTTCTAAAATAATAGCTGCGCTCCTTGGGGTTACTCCTGTTAAAGTCCTGCCGCCATCATAAGTAAGGCTACAAATTACAGGCAATGAGCAAACATCTTTTGCTGCTAAAAGTCCTGCCCTAACTTCTCCTAAATCGTGAAAGGTTTCAAAGATAATAAAATCTGCCCCACCTTTAGCTAAAGCATTTATTTGCTCTTTAAAAACATCATAAGCTTCATCAAAAGTCATATCTCCTAAGGGTTCTAAAAATCTACCCGTAGGACCAACCGAACCTGCTACAAAATATTTTCCATCATTAATACCTTTAGCAACTTCTACGCCCCTTTGGTTAATTTCTGCCACTTCATTTTCTAATCCATATTCCGAAAGCTTGATTCTATTACCACCAAAGGTATTTGTAGTCACTACATCTGCTCCAGCGTCAACATAAGCCTTGTGAACTTCTCGTACCTTTTTTGGCTCTTCTTTATTCATAAGTTCTGGACAAGCTCCTGGTGTTAAACCTTTTTCTTGTAAAAGAGTTCCCATTGCTCCGTCAAAAACTAAAACCTTTTTTAAGATATTCTCCAAGAGTACCACTCCTTAATTTAGCCAAAAATAAAACCGCTTCTATAATAAGAAGCGGTCATTAAATACCATAACTATCTACCTCTTATCTTCCAGGAATAAATCCTGCTGGAATTAGCACATTTCTAGCTTTGTTGCTAGTTGTTGCCGGGCTTCATAGGGCCAGTTCCCTCCACCACTCTTGATAAAATGTAATCTAATATTTTATTTTCTTTACTATATCTAGGATTAATCTATTTGTCAATCTTTATTGGTTCAGGTCATAAGTAATCTTTTACAACTATATCTATTTGTAATATCTTAATTAAAATTTCAAGAAATAATTTTGAATAAGTCTTTATTTTAGGTTAAGCTTTCTTTTCTACTTTCAATAATGTTTAACTTTCCCAGTGCTAGTAATAAAGGAGCTGCAAGTATTCCTCCACCAATTGCTTGAGTAAGGTTTCCAGGAACCCCAGCGAGAGCAGGCACAAAACCATATAAAAAGCTTTCATACACTAGATAGCCACCCACCATGATAACTCCTCCACCAAAAACAGCCGCTGCAAAGGACATTAACTTCTTACCTTTTGTTGCTTCTCCATTTACAAGTTTATGATAAATGAAACCAACTATCATCGCGTCTAACCCTTTCACGATAAAGGTCACCGGTGCATAAACAAGATAACCTGTAAATAAATCTGCTAAACCAGAACCCACAGCAGCTGCTAGCCCACCCACTACTGGACCTAATAAAATTCCACTCAAATAAACAATAGTATCTCCAATATGAATATACCCCTTTGTTGGACTTGGTATTTGAATTAACATCGTTCCTACAGTTACGAGTGCTGCCATGAGACCTGCAAACACTAATTGCTTTACAGTAATCTTCATTTTCATTCCTCCCAATAAGATTTTACTTTCCATTAATTAATTAGTATAATATCATTGTACCGATACATTAATGCAGTACGCTTTGTTTGTGTAGTTATTATATTAGAGTATAATTCTTTTCGTCAATATAAAAAGGTGGGATAATTCAAGTGAATGAATTTGTTTCGATACAGTTAGAGAGGAATAGCAAGGAACCTTTATATTTACAACTTAGTAATAGTATTTATAGTTTAATTGAACAAAATAAACTCAGGTCTAATGCAAAATTACCAGCTATTCGGAAATTAGCAGAGCTGCTTAAAGTTAATAATAGCACCGTGGTGAATGCATATAAACATTTAGAAAATAAAAATATCCTTTATTCGCAAAAAGGAAGTGGGACATATATTTCTCCTATTCCTCTGGAAAAATTATCAACTAATATTCCACAAATCAACCAAACAACTAAACATCATGTTGAAATTACTAAAGACACCTTAAACCTTGCAACCATTTCTATTTCTCCAGAACTATTTCCTGTTCAAGACTTTAAACGATTATTAAATACGGTCTTAGATAAAGATGGAGGTAATGCTTTTAATTATCAAGATAGTCAAGGTTACTTACCTCTTAGAGAGTCCATTTGTGATTATTTAGGATATCATAATGTCCGTACTACACCAGATAAAATTCAAATCATTTCAGGAGCTCAGCAGGGAATAGATATTCTTTCTAAAGGACTTTTACACTACGGAGATGTCTTGTTTGTTGAAAAGCCTACTTACCGAGGGGCAATTGCAAACTTTCAATCTAGGGGAGCTAAAATTATTGAAATACCACTTGAAGAAGATGGCATTGATCTAGATGTACTTGAAAACAATATGAAATTATTTCATCCTAAATTTATTTATATTATGAGCTACTATCAAAATCCTACTGGAATTTCTTATTCTTTAGAAAAAAAACATGCTTTAATTAAATTAGCTAATAAATATGATACTTATATTATAGAAGATGATTATTTAGGGGGCTTAAATTATTCTAATGAACCTTATATCCCCTTAAAAGCTTTTGATTATAAGAATAGAGTTATATATATTAAGACTTTTTCCAAAATTTTAATGCCTGGTCTACGTTTTGGTTTTATAGTCTTACCACAAAAAATATTACAAAGTGTCTTAGCAGCTAAACATACTACTGATATTGCCACTTCCGGCTTAATTCAACGTACTTTTGATCTATATTTAAGATCAAATTTGTGGAAAAAGCATATAAAAGAGATGTGCAATTACTATCAAAAAAGATATGAACTATTAGTATTAGAATTAAGTACTTTAAGTGATCATCTATCTTTTGTCCTTCCGCATGGAGGACTTAGTATTTGGGTTAAATTTAAGAACGTAAATGTAGAAGACTTGACTGCTAAATTATTAAGTAAAAATGTTCTAGTCTCACCAGCCTCTGCATTTTCCTTAGACCCTGAAATTTATCCCTACATTCGCTTAAGCTTTGCTGATGTAGAGCTTGAAAGGATTCCCGAAGCTATAAGCATAATTAAAGAAATTGTGCAAAGTCAAAATAACAAAGCTATATCTATTGAGCCCCTTTTATAAAGCACATATATTTAAACAGCTTGGGCAATCTATATTTAGATATGAGTGTCATGGAGTGCTGATATATGAAAAAAATAATTGTTTTTTTAATAGATTCCTTTATGCCTGAAGCCTTAGAAGAAGTGTTAAAACAAAATAAAGTACCTCTTTTTAAAGAATTAATTAAAAGAGGTAATATTAATAGGCAATGTGTTACCGTTTTTCCAACCATGTCAGCCAGTTTTGATGCTTCTTTAATTACAGGCGTAACCCCAGGCATCCATAAAATACCCGGATTGGTTTGGTATAGTAAAAAAGAAAATAGAATTATTAATTATGGGGCTCCCGCTGGATTTGTTTTTAAATTAGGGGTTTCTCAAGTTATTGCAGATACTTTATATAATCAAAATACTAAACATTTAGCACAAAATATAAAAACTATTTTTGAAGAACTAGACTTTAAAGGATATACATCAGGTTCCTTTTCTTACCAGGTCTATCGGGGTCATCACATTCATAAAATTAAATTTCCATGGTATATGAAGCCATTTAGTAAAAAAACGCCTAAACATATATCAGGTCCTAATCAAATTATTTTAGGACGCTTTTTGAATTCTTTAGATAAAAATATTAAAGCGCCTAAAAGTCTTTTCTCGAGGTTAGGTTTAAATGATAAATTTACGATAGAAGCTTTTATTAGTACTGTACAAGAAAATAAACAACCTGATTTTTCTTTACTTTATTTACCCAAAACTGATCAAGATGTGCATAAAAACCATTTAGAAGGTGGCATAGAAGGCTTAACTAAAGTTAATACTTTACTAGAGCAAGTTGTAAGTACTTATGGTTCTTTAGATAAAGCTTTAGAAGAAAATATTTTCATCTTAACAGGTGATCATTCCCAAATTAAAGTTCATCATTTTATTTACTTAGATTCTATTTTAAAGAATTTCAAATACCCTGCGCTTAAAGATAAAATAACCTTTAAACACGACTTAATTCTTTGTAACAACGAGCGGATGGCTTTCATTTATTATAGGGAAGAATATACAGCAGATAAAATTATCAAAGAATTGATTAAAGATCCTGGCATTGATTTAGTCGCCAGAAAGTCCGGAGGCTGGATTTATGTATATAATGACAGTATGGATAGATACTTTTCCTTTAAAAGAGGAGAAAATTACGTTGATGAATATGAGCAAAGCTGGGATATTAGTGGTGATTTTAATATTTTAGATTTACTAATTGATAGAAATAAAATTAAATATCGCATGTATCCTGATGCTCTTAATTTACTAGAAAGTGCTATCATCTCAAACGATTCATCTGTAATTATAGCTAATGCAAAACCTACTTATATGTTTAAATCCGAAAGCTCGTCAAACTATAAAGGCGGGGGTAGCCATGGTGGTCTTAATCAATTAGAAATGCATGTACCATTTATCATTTCAGAAAAAACTGACTTACCACTACCAAGAAGGCTGATTGAAGTGAAGGAGTATATACTTTCTTTACTTGAAGCAAAAGATTAAATTCAATAAATATTTCTTTTTTCTATCTTCTTTTTAAAATATTGTGCTAATATAACTTTAAGCATATTTATTCTAAGGAAGGAGAAAAAGATGAAAACTCAAAAACTCACATTTTCAGCTTTATTAATTGCTATTGGTACATTAGCAGGTCATCTTATCTACATCCCAATTGGGGTAGCCAAATGTTTTCCTGTTCAACATACCATTAATGTTTTATCTGCAGTATTACTTGGTCCAGGTTATGCAGTTTCAAATGCCTTTTGTATCTCTTTACTACGTAATTTCACAGGTTCAGGTTCGCCACTTGCCTTTCCTGGAAGTATGATTGGTGCTTTTTTTGCAGGTTTTTTATTTTATAAAACACGCAAATATATCTTTGCTGTTACTGGCGAAATCTTTGGAACAGGAGTTTTAGGTGCTTTAGCTTGCTATCCAATCGCAAAGTATTTTCTAGGACGGGAAGTTGCTGTATTTTTCTTTATTGGACCATTTTTGCTTAGCACTATCGCGGGTAGTTTAATTGGTTATGCACTTATTAAAATTATGAGTAAAAGTTCCTCCTTACAAAAGTTTACTTTATCCAAATAAAAAAATCCGCAAGCATATGCGGATTTTTTATTTAAAATATATCAGTCCTCCACCTAAAAGACGGTTCATGGCTTTAAAATGTTTTTGATAATTTATGATATACTTTTTCCCCCAGGAGGAAACCCCTATCCAGCTATTACCTTCAATATCTTCATAGTATTCAGTAATTATCATCCAGTGCCACCCAAATTCATTTTTCCGATCTATCACATCTAAATTTAAAGTAGCCACAGGACAATCAGATTCGAGACCTTCTTTCAGATAAATAAGGTTTTTTTCTAAAGTAAATGGTTTTTCATATGCTACTCTTTTAAAATTAACTCCTCTCTCTTTAGCATAATTCTCCATCTTTTTTGTCCAGCCATTAAGAGATATTTCTCCAAAAATACTAGGCCTGAAATAAGTGTACATATTATTCATATGAGCTAAAAAATATTTTTTCTCAAGGGATGGATAGGGGTATAAGGCTCCATACCTCTCACTGTCCTTCCTTGCTAAATAACAAGTAATATTGGCAGCTGCAACAGGTCCACACCCATTACTTCTTCGACATTTTTCTAGATACCAGTTCTGATTTCCTCCAAAATATACTTTTCCTTCATGTGTAATTGGGAGAAAACTATTATGATTTTCATGCAATAATTTAATATTTTCAATATAAACTGCATCTTTTATAATATCCCCTCCCTTTGAAACAAATAAAGTATTACTATAGTATATTCCTAGCCTTCCATTTTGGGACTATCGGTAATTTCTCATAATCTTCTTTTAATAAACCAAGAATTACTAAATCTAAATACATTCCTTCTAAAAACTCATGCCTGCGAAGACATCCTTCTTGGACAAAGCCAAAATTAAGAGCCGAATTAAGAGCAAGTGCATTATTTTTATGTAACTTTATATAGCATTTTTCAAAACCTAATTCATAAAACACTAAATCTAATAAAACAATTAATAAATCAACCCCATACCCCGCTAAGCGTTTATCCCTATCTCCAATCGCAAAAACAATTTCAGCATTACCATGTTGACGGCTAATATTTCTAATACATGCAACACCAATAGGTAGTTCGTCTCTTTTGCGACAAATAACAAAATTAATTTTTGTTGCATGAGGATCTTTTAGCGAACCACTATTTTGGATATCTTGCATTATTCCAGTTAAAGAAACGTCATTATAAGCATCATATAAATGCCTAAAATCCTTATCTAGATACCATCCTTGTAAAATAGCTGCATCTGATTCCTTAGGAGCACGAAGGGTAATTCTCCTGCCCTTATACATATTACCACCTCACCTTTTGTCTTACTTATATCTTATATTATATTATAGAAATTACCAAACATATAATGAAAATGTCTCCAGATATTCTGAAGACATTTTAAATCAAAATTTAGTTAAATATTCATCTACTTCCCATTGATGTACCCTTGATGCAAAGTTATGCCATTCTAATTTTTTAGCTTCTAAGTAAAGAGGGTGAACATGGTCCCCCATTGCTTTTTTAATAAAATCATCTTTTTCTAATTCTAAAATAGCCTCAAATAAATTGCCAGGCAAATTATCAATTCCTGCCTCAGTTCTTTCTTCAGGAGTCATCTCATAAATATTAACATTAGTAGGTTCAGGTGGATTTATTTTTTTCTCAATACCTTCAAGCCCAGCTTGTAAAGCTGCAGCCATAGTAAAGTACGGGTTACACGAAGGGTCTGGATTTCTTAATTCGACTCTAGTAGAAGCTCCTCTTTTAGCAGGAACTCTAATTAAAGGGCTTCTGTTCTTTCCTGACCATGCAATATAAACAGGAGCCTCATAACCTGGAACAAGTCTCTTATATGAATTAACTGTTGGGTTTGTAATGGCTGCCATGCCTTTAATGTGTTTAAAAATCCCACCCATAAAATAATAAGCTGCTTGCGATAAACCATCTTTACCATTTTCATCATAAAAAGCATTTGTACCATCAACAGTAGATAAAGACATATTTGTATGCATTCCTGATCCAGCTATTCCAAAAACAGGCTTGGGCATAAAGGAAGCATGAAGACCATGTCTTTGCGCGATAACCCTAACTACATAACGAAATGTCATAATATTATCCGCAGCTGAAATTGCTTCGCTATATTTAAACCCAATCTCATGCTGACCAGGTGCTAATTCATGGTGAGAGGCTTCTACTTCAAAGCCCATTTTTTCTAAATTAATTACCATATCTCTACGTGCATTTTCACCTAAATCCACAGGAGCCATATCAAAGTATCCTGCTTTATCATGCGTCTTTATTGTCGGCACACCTTCACTATCTGTATGAAAAAGGAAAAACTCGCACTCTGGACCAACGTTTAATGTATATCCCATATCTAAGGCCTTTTGGGTTGCTCTTTTTAAAATGTAACGAGGATCACCTTCAAAAGGAGTGCCGTCTGGATTATAAATATCACAAATTAATCTTGCCTCGGCTCCTTCTCCTTGAGTCCACGGATAGATTACAAAGGTATTTGGATCTGGGCGTAAGTACATATCAGATTCCTCAATCCGAACATATCCTTCAATAGAAGAACCATCAAACATTAGTTCATTATTTAAAGCCTTTTCTAATTGTTTCTCTGTTATTGCAACATTTTTCAAAATACCAAACATATCTGTAAATTGAAGTCTTATAAACTTAACATTGTTTTCCTTAGCCATTCTTAAAACGTCTTGGACAGTTAAGTCTGCCATTTTAATTCCCCCATATAATAAAATAAGGTGCCTAAACATACAGAAAATCAAGGATAATCTGCTGCTTAGAGCACCATTGCTCACAAAAACTATTTTAATAGCTATCATTATAGTACCTTATCTAATTATTGTCAAGAAATCATGAAAAGTTAGTTATTATTGCCTTAGCAATTTTTTTCATACTTACTCTCTTTTCCATACTTAATTTCCGCAATTTATCATAAGCTTGTTCTTCTGAAAATCCTTTTTTCATTAATATTCCTTTTGCTTTTTCAATTAATTTTCTACTTTCTAAGGTATCTTTTAAGCTATTTACTTCTTCTTCTAAATGTCTTTGATTTTCAAAATTATTAAGTGCTAATTTTAGTGTATTGATTAACGTATATTCTTGAATAGGTTTTGTAATCACACCAAATATAGAAGGTATTTCATCCCCAAAAGATAATTCTCCTTGGACAATTAATATTACTGGGCCTAACTTTTCTTCAGAGATTATTTTAGCAAGCTGTAGACCACTCATTCCTGATAAATCCGTATCAATTATACTTAAAGAAATTTCTTTACTTCTTAATGTCCTAAGCACTAAATATGCATCATTTACTATAGAATTAACTTTATAGCCATGGGAGGTAAGAATGTTCTTAATCTTTTGATCTTGCTTAGTATTATTAACTGCTAGTAGAATTTTCCTCACCTAAATACCTCCTCATTATTTTAAGAATATTCTACCATATACTCAATTTATTGACTAAGATATTTTAGCTATCCCTTCTTGGATCCATTCTAATAATTTAAATTTAATAACTATTTGATTTTCATGAGATTCTTTATTTTTAACGCCTTCATTTTCACTCAAATTTTCCTGACCTTCATTACTCCCCGCGATTTCATTATTACCTGCTAATGGCACAGAATAGCCATTTTTAATTTCACTTGATTCTTCCTTTTGAACAAAACACATAGGAGGAAATAGTACACACCACCAATTAGCTCCGCTGCCATTACCAATTACAACTCTCAGTGCTTCGTATTCTCCGGCTGGTAAACTAAAATCTCCATAATATTTTGTCGGAAAATTAAAATTTCCTATTTCAGTATGTACATCATAATCACTACCCAGACTAATTAACTTTTCTTTAGCCACTTGTTCTATTTCGGGTAAATGTTCATCTAAATATGCTCTTGTTTCATCTATATTTTTATTATTAGCCAGCCTTGGTCCAAACTGTTTTACAATTTCATCTTTAACCTTATACTTTAAATCTTGATCAGCCTGACTATCACTATTAGCTAATACATGAAGTCTAATTAAACTATCATTGTCATTACCTACTGGTTCTCCTGCTGAACTAATAATACTATTTAAGAATAAAAATTGAATAATTGCGATAATTAATAATTTTTTCATTTTAATTCCCCCTGTCCTCTGATAATCTTAGTATTGACAGGGAAAAATTAACTTAATCATAATTTTGAAAATATTTTCAAAAAAGAACCACCCTAGGGTGGTTCTACTATCATTAACCTAGCCCTTACCTACTACGCAAGGAACTTTAATTGTTTGACCTATTTGTAAATTATTAGGCCTAATTCCCGGATTAGCACTTACAATATCCTTCCAAGTAAGACCAGGAACTCTTGATTGATAAGCTGCAGCTACTTTAGCTAAAGTATCCCCTGCTTTAATAACATAAGAGTAATATCCTGATGGTGGGCAAACTTCTACTGGTGGAACTGGAGTTACAGGTGGAGTACCACCATTTACAACATCTGTTACCACTTCAAAATCCTTCATTTCAAAAGCACGCACACATATTTCTAAGATAGCTACTGCTCTTAATTTAGAATCATCAGAACATGGTTTTCCTTCTACCTTTAAGTCTGTATATTCTACTCGTGAAGTAACATCAACCATGGTATCTTCAGTTACTCCATCAAAGTGTACAAAAGAAGTAAATGGAATATCAGCACTTGTTTCCCTTAAAGTATTTGATGTATCACACGCAACATAATAAGCCTGCACATGCACATTACCTTTTACGATTATTTTATCTTTAATTTTTTCATACGTTACATCACGTAATTTCGCAGTTAAGTTTCTCGCCTTTTTAATATCCTTTTTGCAATGATCTTCCATAGGAGTTAAGGATTGATTAACATTTTCTTGCTTACACTCTTTACCTAATATATTTTCTATTCTTATTTTTTCTTTATCAGTGTTAGCTCCGATAACATCTACTACTAAATCTAACTCCTTAACCTCTGTCACCTTTGCAAAAACATATAAAATACAGCTAGTTTTTACTTTATCCTTTCGGAGTAATTTAGCTTCACAAAACTCAATTTTACATTTAGTATAAACATCCATACCCGGTTCTGCATCAGGAACATTTAGGATTACTGAAAAATCTTCGTTTAAGCTTTGTTCTTGAACGGTATCATAGTCAGCATCTACATAGTAAACCTGTTTGTGTAAAACACCTTTGACAATTACTTTTCCAGGTAAAACTTCATAATCTAAATCACGACAAACTGCATCCATATCATAAATTTTACGTGCTGGATTCTTTAATCCATGTTCCGCAGAAATGGTTACTTGTTTTTCATTTTCCCCTACTACATTTTCTACATTAAAAGAATCCTTAGTTGCACTAATATTAGGACCAGTTACATCTGTAACAACGTCTAATTGTACTAACTCATATACTTTTACGTTAACACTTAAAACTGCGTTTTGTTGAAATTTGTCTGTTGGAAATTCACCATTTGATGGACTGGTATTAACATACACAACACTAGCATCTATCATTGCTTCCATATCAGGTTTTGCACCTTTAATATGCACAAAATCAGTAAATTCTTCCCTCATAATAGTTTTTTCTTTTACTACATAATCATCATGCGCTACATAATAAATTTGTTTGTGTAAAACACCTTTTACAATTACCTTATTAGGTAATATTTCATAATCTAACTCTACAATCTCAGCATCTACATCAACAATTTTTCTTGCTACATCATCTAATTCAAATTCACGCACAACATCAACTTGTGCCATCCCTTCCCCTACCACGTGTTGCACTTTTATTCTCGTTTTGTTTTGGGCAATAGCCATGAAAAAAAAGTCCTCCCTCCAATATAATGTCTCAATACAATATATGTATGGGAGGTTTAAATGTTCCAAAAAAAATAGAAGAGGAAAAATCCCCTTCTAATATCCTTACCTTTTATACTTATCTTCCAACAAACATTTGAGTAAACATCATTCCATAAGGTCCACCCTTTACTATTCCAATACCGATATGAGTAAAGTTAGGATTTAGAATATTTCTTCTATGTCCCTCAGAATTCATTAAAGCCTGATGAGCTGCTGCTACACTTTGATTACCTGCTAAGTTTTCTCCTGCTGTTCTGTACGTAACCCCATATTTCTTCATCATATCAAATGGAGATCCATATGTAGGAGAAGTGTGTGAAAAATAATTTTTATCAATCATATCTTGAGACTTTAATTTAGCTAATTCTACTAACTTAGCATCCATAACTAATGGTTTTAATCCACTTTTAGCTCTTTCAGCATTAATTAATGTTAACATTTCTTGCTCTAAATTATTAGTATTACTTGGCTTAGTTACAGTTTGCTCTGGATTTGTAGTAGTCTTACTTTGCGGTTTGATAAAAACTTCTACAATTGTGTATCTATTAGCTTTATCCTTTGCAATCCCAAGTCCTAATTCTTTATATTCAGTATTTAAAATATTATTTTTATCCCTACTTGAGTTCATTAAAGCTTTATGAGCAGCATTAAGATCATACGCCCTTACAATGCTTTCATTTACTTTATCAAAAGCGATACTTTTACTTTTTAAAATATCTGTAGTTGTGCCATAGGTTTTAGAAAATGCTGATAAATATCCTTTAGTAACCATATCATCTGCCTTTAACTGTGCAACATCAGATAAATCTGCTTTTAATGTTAAAGGGCTAAGACCTGCTTTTTTTCTTTCTCCATTAATTAAACCTTCTAAAGTTTTTACTAAATTTTGATTAGTCTCTCCATTTGGATTAACTTCTGGCTTAGGCTCCGGCTTTGGAGTTGGTTTTACTTCAGGTTTAGGCTCTGGAGTTGGTTCAGGCTTCACCTCTGGTTTAGGTGTTGGTTCTGGTTTAGTAGGCTCGGAATTTTGCGCAAAGTTAGGATTTCCTACGAAAATTTGAGTTATCATCATTCCATAAGGTCCACCTTTAACTATACCAATTCCTACATGAGTAAAAGCACTATTTAAAATATTTCTTCTATGCCCCTGTGAGTTCATTAGTGAATTATGTGCACCTTGGACATCATTATTACCGGCTATATTTTCACCTGCAGTTCTGTAGGTAATACCATTGTTTTTTAACATATCAAATGGACTCCCGTATGTTGGTGAAGTGTGTGAAAAATAATTTTTATCTATCATATCCTGAGACTTTAAACGTGCAAGATTTACTAATTCATTATTCATTTGAAGTGGCTTTAAACCTTGAACTTTTCTCGCTTCATTCACGTAATTTAACATTTGTTGTTCTAAACTATTTGGTGCTACGTCCTTTGCAAATGCGACTGTTGGTAAAACAGAAAATATAAAAGCAAAAACTAATAAATAAGCTAACAACTTCTTATTATTCAAATGTAACCCCCCTTTTTAATAAGCTTTATTGTATGTATATCTTATCATTTAGACAAACCCTATATGCCCTCTTGATGATCATTTAGACAAGGTTATGATTAAGTTTTAACCTCTTTAGATGCTATTTTCATTAAATTAATATGCGATGGTAAATAAGTGCAATATTATTTTAGGGATAAAAAAAAACGACATTTCAATGAAATGTCGTTTTTTTATGCCTTTCCTTGAATGAAAGTCACATCTTTTCCTTCTTTACTAACAGTTAAAATTACTGCTTCTGTTAGAATATCTGCGTAACTAAAGGATATTCTCCTTTCCACAGATCTTTCATTTACTTTAACAACAAAGATGTTAGGATACGTACTTTCTAACACTCCAGCTTTTTCTACAATTTTTTTTCTGCCACGATTAGCCTTAAGTCTAATCTCTGTTCCAACATAAGGTTGTAGGTCTTCCTTAATGCCAGCTAAAACTTTTCTTGCGGACACAAAATCACCTTCCTTCCCTAACGTACAATTGTAAGTATAGCATCTAGAAGATGATTTGTCAAATAAACTTTATATTATACATGACAAATTATTTGACGTCAATTATATAATTTTAAGAATTGGAATTTTCTTAATCCTTTTCTTGGAAAATATTCTTTAAATTAATAAGGGGACTTTGGATATCCTATTCTTAACCTTCCTCTAGTATCTACTCCCCCTACCCCCTCTATACCTGTAATAGTATTATCTATAATATCCTTCACAGAAATGACATCATATATAGATGAGTAAGCCAACTTTTCAACTATGAATACAGGATCATAAGCATGAATCATTACCCTATGTGGGGATGAAGCAAAGTTCGCCCCTGCTCCTATCAAAGCTTCATAATGGGACTGACAAGCTCCTGCAAATATAATTAGGTCATCTTTGCCTTGTTCAAATTCACGTGCCCTTCTTACCGCTTCTATAAAATACTTAGAATGTCGATAATTATTTACATCTCCAAAATCTTTTTTACTATTATGCAATCCATCATGACCGGTTATAACTAATATATCAGGAATGAACTTAGGTAAATATTTGCTGACCACATCAGGATGTTGAGACTCAGGAGCATGTATTCCTTTAGCCTTAATTTTTAGTTGGGAATAAGTAGTCATGCATAAATCCAAATATTCTTTATCCCCATCTATATGAAGAACTTTTCCTGGTAACTCGAAGGTTTCTGCTGTACTTGATTTTTTATAAATATTTCCCCTGCCTAAATTTTTTTCAGAATCAACTGCTCTCCTTTGAAAAATTCTTGTTACCATTTCAGCATTTTTTTTAATAAAGTCTTGTCTGTAAGCTCTCACTTCTGTCGGATTTTTTTTCTCAAGATCCACTAAAGGTGCATCTGCATATAATCTAACCTCCATACCCCTTAATAAAGCAGTAGCTCTTTCATCATTTCCAATTAATCTTTCCACTTTAAACAATATATCTTGACTATGTGATTTGCGTGCAACTATATCTCCTACCCTGATCTTATCCATCCAAACCCCCCCAAAAGTATCCTTACTTATACTATGAGCTTTTACTTAAAAGGGTGTTAAAATCACTTATCATTAATTTATTACATATTATATCCTAGGAAAGAAGATACATGAGGGGGGAGGGACAATGGTTGCTATAGTCATACCGGCTAAAAATGAAGAAAACAGGATCGCAAAAGTATTGGATACCTGTTCCTTTTTAGCTGCTGATATTATTATTGTGGTGATTAATGGGTGTATCGACCAAACAAAAAACAAAATACTTGGTCACCCCCTACTGCATAAAATTAAATTAATCCGCTACTCTACTCCTTTAGGAATTGATATACCAAGAGCAATTGGGGCAGCTTATGCTTATAAAATCGGTTCAAATGTTATCATGTTTTTAGATGGGGATATGATTGGCAATATTGCTAACAATTTAAATAAATTAATTTATGCTGTTCAAAACGATGGAATAGATATGGCTCTAACTAACTGTTACCCTTATATTAATTATCGCCATCCACTTGCTAGTACTGTCTCCAAATATAGAGAAAAGCTAAATAAAGAAATAGGATTATTCCCAAACTTAGGGATTTCTACACCTAGTCATGGTCCTCATGCTATTTCAAGAAAACTACTACAATTAATTCCCTTTTATTCTTTAGCAATACCCCCACTTAGTTTAGCAATAGCTGCCCAAAAAGGATTATATATAAAGGTAGTTACATCCATTGATCATAAACTACTTTTATCATCTGAACGCAATCAGAAACATAGTGATTTAATCGCACAAACTATTATTGGAGATTGTCTACAAGCTATAAATTATATAGATAATAATCCTTATTCGAATAATAGTAGAGACCTTTATTTAGGTTATCATCCTACTCGTCGTTTTGATTTACTAGAAAAATATTTGCACCATTTAAATTTGCCCATGAAATAATCTAAAAAAACTGCTCCTGTGACATCCCTTTTATTAGAAAGGTTTTTCACAAGGAGCAGTTTTCTTAAGTTGCAAATACGTGTTTTCCTAGTTGTAAATGAATAGGTCTAGTCCATACCCATTTATTAGTAGCCGTTACTGGATTCCAATAAAATATTGCTTTCTTAGATGGATCATATCCATTTAATGCATCTCTTACTGCTTTATAAGCTGTTGCATTTGGAGTTAACCAAAATTGTCCATCATTGATAGCAGTAAATGCCCAAGGCTGAAAAATTACACCTTTTATTGTATTTGGAAATTCAGGACTTTTTACTCTATTCAAAATAACAGCAGCTATAGCAACTTGTCCACTATAAGGTTCTCCTCTAGCTTCACTATATACAGCTCTAGCTAAAAGGTCTATTTCTTCAGCTGTCGCATATGTTACTCCACTTCTTGAAGGGGTAACAGGCTTCGTAGGGATGATTAATACTGTACCTGGATTAAAGCATTCGCTCTTAAGGCCATTCACTCTTTTTACTTCAGCTATAGAAACGCCAAACTTTTTACAAATTCCAGCTAAACTATCCCCTTTTTGTACCTTATAAGTTTTATTAGGGATATTGATTATATAACCTGGTTCAATATAGTCACTAGTTAAACCATTAGCCTTTTTAAGGTTCTCATAACTCATATTATGAGCAAGTCCAATTTTAAAAAGAGTGTCTCCTGATTTAACAACATAATCATAAGCTAGTACAGGGGATGATATTCCCATTAACAAAATTAACAAAACAACTATTCTTGTAAATCGCAAACTTCCACCTCCAACTTTATTGAAACTATGTTGATTATAAACAAGGTTGGTGGCAAATTCATTACAAAGATAATGGAAGCATAACCATGTTGTTCAATATATTTTATTTTATTTCCATAATTTCTTGGAATTTTTCCATAATAAAGCACCTCAAATAATAAACATTTTATTATTTGAGGTGCTTGGCAATATCGATGTCAGTAATATTATTGTACCTATACCAATATTATTGTTCAATTTCAATTAATTTATTAGATACTCTTGCAAATTCCTCTAACGAAAGAGTTTCACCTCTTCTTTTAGGGTCTATATCGCAACTTAGTAAAATATTTTCAATCTTTTCCTTTTCTACACCTAACACCTTTAAAGCATTGGCTAAAGTTTTTCTTCTTTGATTAAATGCAGCTCGCACTAATTTCCTAAATACCTTGTTATCATTCACCACAAAGGGTGATTGATCCCTTACTTTCAAATCAATAATAGCCGAATCTACTTCTGGTGCTGGGATAAAAATATGTCTTGGTACAATAAATGAAAGGCTAACCTCTGCCATTAAATTTACGCCTACCGTGATAGCTCCATATTCTTTAGTCCCAGGATTTGCTTTTAATCTCTCAGCTACTTCCTTTTGAACCATAATTATTATTCTCTCGATATTAAACTCACTTTCTAAAAAGTGCATAATAAGAGGTGTGGTAATATAGTAAGGTAAATTAGCTACTATTTTATATTTTATTTTCTTCCCTAATTCGTCATAAACTAATTGATCTAAATCAACCTTTAAAGCATCTCCTTGGATAACTGTTACATTTTCTAAATCAGCTAAACTTTCTTCTAATACCGGAATTAAATCTTTATCTATTTCAATTGCAATTACTCTTTTAGCCCCTTTGGCTAAGACCCTTGTTAAAGTACCCGCACCTGGACCAATTTCTACAATGATATCTTCACTATCAATATCAGCTGACCTAGCTATTTTATCTAAAATTCCTGGATCTGATATGAAATTTTGACCAAAGCGCTTTTTAAACCTAAACTTATGTTTATTTAATAATTCCTTTAATTGCATACCTTTTCCGACCCCTCTAACTGCGCTAAACCTTTTTCTACTTCTTCTTTAGATATATCATATGCATTTAATCTGCGTAAAAACTGTTTAGCATTTGTTTTTCCGATTCCTAAAATATTACCTAGCTTTTCCCTACGTTTGTTTCCTGCTGGTGGGCCGACTAAATTCCACTGCATGAGATCAAATTCAGTAAAAACTACTTCATATGTTTTATGCTCCGCTTTAGCTCCTTCTAGAGCTTTTATAATATCCTCAGGATTTGCGTATTCCACACCAATTTTTCCAGTCTTTTTGCATCTTGCCTGACTTTTTGTTACATAAGCTTGCTTACAATTTTTTACCTTTTGGCTTATTATTGAGCGTATTCTTTCCCCTGGGTAATCTGGATCAGTAAGGATAATAATTCCACAACGCTCTGAAGCTCTTTGTATTTTAATTATTGTATCTTTGGTAATGCCCATTCCACTAGTGCAAATCATTTGTGCATCCACAGCTCTTTTGACAGCTTGAATGTCGTCTTTCCCCTCTACTACGATTACTTCTTTAATCATCGTGTTTCCCCTTTTAACTAAATTCATTGCCTAGTGTTTATCTTATCATAAATTATGGTTAATCTAAAATATATACTTTTACTGTTCTTCTACCCCATTTATTACATTCACCTTTGGAGTTTAAAAACACATCTATAATATTTCCTTTAATTGCTCCACCAGTATCTCTGGCAACAGCATTTCCATACCCTTCTACAAAGACTCTAGTTCCCAAAGGAATAACTCTAGGATCAACTGCTATTGTCCCTACTCCCGGATATGTTCCTGTTGCAGTTCTATTTCCTGTATGAGTATAAGCAGTAGAACGCATTGTTAATACTTGTTTTGCAGTTAAATTAGATCTTGAGGCTACAACTATAACCTCTTTTTGACCTTCTACAATAACTTCTTTTTTAGGCTCTTTAATTACCTTTTCATCTTTTACATATCTTTCTTTTTCCTTACCATTTTCATAAACTACTCCATACTGAATTACCTTTTCACCAGTTTCACCCTGCTCTACAATATTTCTAACACCTTTTTTTATTTCCTTATCATATTTAACTTCTTTCTCATAAGCTATTTCTTGCTTTTCTTCAATAAATTCTTCATGACATCTGATAACTTCAATTTTTGTTTTTTTGTCTACAATATTTTTAGCTATGTAATCTTTATTTTTTAATTCAATCTCTTCTTTTTCTAAAATTTCATTAATATCTTTATTAAAAGTATAGATATCTTTTTTTACACCATCAACAACCAATTGATAATGGGTAATACCCGTATCAACATTTAAACTTGCACCTAATTTCATTAAGGGTTGATTGAAGATAATCATCGTTAAGCACATAATAACAACTAGCCAACTTATTTTCTTCATATAATCCTCCTTTATAAGACCCTACTATATGTATATCCCAATAAACCCAAAAATATACAAAAAAAGTTTCTAAAAAGGCCTCAAACCCTTGTAAATAGGGCACAAACATAAAAAACATTGCTTGAAATGGATTTTAAATGCACGAAAAAAAGCTGTCCTCTTTAAGTTTTCTTATGCTAAGAATTCTTTCAAAGTTCAGCTTTTTTAATTATTGTATCTTAAATAACCTTTTAGCATTTTCTAAACTAGCCTTTGCTACTTCTTCAAAGGTGATTCCTTTAAGTTCAGCAATCTTTTCTGCTACGAGTTTCACATAGGCTGGCTCATTTCTTTTGCCTCTATGAGGATGTGGGGTTAGGTAAGGACAATCCGTTTCAATTAATAATCTATCCAAAGGTATAAACTCAGCTACATTTAAAAGCTTATTAGCATTTTTAAAGGTAACTGGACCCCCTATCGAAATATAAAAATTCAATTTCATGATTTCTTTGGCCATTTCTATGCTCCCTGAGTATGCATGAAAAACGCCACCTACTTCTTTAGCCCCTTCTTCTACCACAATATCAAAGCTATCCTGATGTGCTTCTCTATCATGTACAATAATGGGTTTATTTAATTCTTTAGCCATCTGTATTTGCCTTCTAAATACTTCTTGTTGGACTTCTCTAGGCGAATAATCATAATAATAGTCTAATCCCATTTCACCTAAAGCTACTACCTTTGGATGCTCTGCTAATTTATAAAATTCCTGCCATAATCTTTCATCCCCTATTTTTGCATCATGAGGATGAAGCCCTATAGCTGCATAAACATTTGGAAAATTATCAGCTAAAAATACAGCCTTTTTTGCACCTTCTTCGTCACAGCCTACATCTAAAATATATTTTACCCCAGCTTCTTTTGCTCGCTTGATTACTTGTTCATAATCATCTGCAAATCTTTTATCTTCTAGATGGGCATGAGTATCAAATAACATTTTAACCCTCCTATTTAACCCTACTGCCAGAAGGAAGTTCTTTATTAATACTTAAAACCTCTAACATATCATCCTTCAGACTTGATGCACTTAAAATCATTCCTTGAGAAATAATCCCTCTTAATTTAACAGGTTTTAAGTTTGCTACTAAAACAACCTTTTTACCTACTAATTCTGCTGGATCATAATGTTTGGCGATGCCTGACACTACTGTTCTAACTTCATCGCCTAATTTAACCTCAAATTTTAATAATTTATCAGTCTTAGGTACCTTTTCAACAGTTAAAACTTCTACAATTCGTAAATCTAACTTTGCAAAATCATCTATGCTAACTTCTGGGGCTAATTCTAGATCCTCAGCCTTTTCTTGTATAGGTTTCGAAACTTCTTTAGAAACAGTATTAGTATTGGGCTCAGTATTTTCTAGTAATTTAGGGTCAACCCTTGGAAAAATTGCTGTTTTTTTACATACTTTAATCCCGGTAGTTAATTTACCCCAGACCTTGCTATCATCCCAAGAATATTCATCTATGTTCATCCCAATTTGCTCTGATACCTTTTCAGGTAATACTGGCATGAATGGTTTTAAAAGTATAGTTGAAATTCTAATCGTTTCTAATAAATTATATAAAACTGTTCCCAGTCTATCCTTTTGATTTTCATCTTTAGCTAATATCCAAGGGGTAGTTTCATCTATATATTTATTTGCTCTACCTATCAACTTGAAAATAGCTGCTAATGCATTAGCAAAGTCTAGCTTTTCCACATTATTTTCTACATCACTTGAAGTCTTTATACTTAATTCGATTAAACTATCATCAAAATCTCCCTTTGTGTTTCCTACAGGGACAGTACCCCCAAAATATTTATCTATCATAGCAACTGTTCTAGAAACTAAATTCCCAAAATCATTCGCTAAATCCATATTATATCTTTGTACAAAGGATTCCTCTGAATAAAACCCATCTGCACCAGCTGGAATTTCTCTAAGTAAATAAAACCTAATCGCATCAACGCCATATTTATCAATAAGCACATTAGGGTCGACTACATTTCCCTTTGATTTTGACATTTTGCCATTATCAAGTAAAAGCCAACCATGACCATAGATTTTTTTTGGTAAAGAGATATCTGCTGCCATTAAGATCGTAGGCCAAATAATAGTATGGAATCGAACAATATCCTTACCTACTAAATGGATATCTGCTGGCCAGAATTTTTGATATAATTCATCATTTTCCATTCCATAATTTAATGCTGAAATGTAATTTGTTAATGCATCAAACCACACATAAATTACATGCTTTTCATCTAAAGGCACAGGTATACCCCAATCAAAGGTAGTCCTTGAGATACATAAGTCTTCTAAACCTTGTTTTATGAAATTAATCATTTCATTACGTCTAGAAACAGGCTCAATAAAATCCGGATTATTTTCAATGTGAGCTAATAATTTATCTTGATATTTACTCATTTTAAAGAAATAGCTTTCTTCTTTAATTGTTTCAACTGGACGACCGCAATCAGGACAGTTTCCTTCTGCTAATTGTCTTTCCGTAAAAAATGTTTCGCAAGGAGTACAATATTTTCCCTCATACTCTGATTTATAGATATCGCCATTTTCATAAATCTTTTTGAAAATATCCTGTACTACATCTTGATGACGTTTTTGGGTTGTTCTAATAAAATCATCATTTGAAATATGTAGCCTTTTCCATAACTCCTCAAAACCAGCTACAATTTTATCTACATACTCTATAGGTTTTACCCCTTTTTCCTTGGCAGTTCTTTCAATCTTTTGACCGTGCTCATCAGAACCTGTCAAAAACATTACATCAAATCCACGCATTCTTTTATATCTAGATATAGCATCTGCCATAACAGTAGTTAAAGCATGTCCTATATGTAAGTTCGCACTTGGATAATAAATAGGAGTAGTAATATAAAAGGTTTTTTTATTCTCCATCAAAATTTCCTCCTTATAAGACTAAAATTTATGACCTTCATTTATAGTAGCTAGTAATTAACTTAACCCCTTATTCCATAAAGGCTATTTTTATATAATACCATATTTATCATTTATTAATACATTATTATCCCTATGTTGGTAACATATTCTGTTTATCTTACCTTATAATCGAGCAAAATAACTTACCTTATGTTAACTTTTAGACCTTTTATGCAGAATTGCGCGAATATAAATAAATCATTTATTTATTTTACAATATTCTAGAAAATACTTGACTATAAATGGAATTGTTGGTATCATCTAGTTAAGCATTTGTCATAAAAAGTCGATTTATGTTGAGAGGAGAGATTTAATTATGAAATCTACAGGAGTTGTACGTAAGGTGGACGAGTTAGGAAGGGTAGTTATTCCAATCGAACTTCGTCGTACTATGGGTATTGAAGAAAAAGATGCTTTAGAAATTTATGTTGATGATGAAAAGATTATCCTTAAAAAATATGAACCTGCTTGTGTTTTCTGTAATAGTGCTGATTTTGTACAAACATTTAAAGGTAAATTAGTTTGTCGTGAATGCGCACATACTTTAGGCGTAAATGCAGATTCTCAAGTTGGTTAATAAAAGATTATATCGTTAGAAATACATATAAACAGTTTCTAAAATTCAGATTAATCATGTGAGGTTTAGAAACTGTTATCTATGGTTGAGATCCGTAGATGTACATAAGCAAAAAACAGATGAAATCATCTGTTTATTTTTTTACCATTATTACCTCATATAAATCTCTTTTTTTAATATCTGCTTCCTTGGCTACTTGTTTAACAGCTTCTTTAGGTGAAATTCCTTCCATAATCAATTCCTGCGCTTTTTCAATCGCCCAGTCTAGACCCTTTTCTACTTTAATAATTTTTGCGCCTTCAATAATTAATGTAAACTCACCCTTAATTTCCTTTTCATTAAAATGATTCCAGACTTCCTGAATAGTTCCCCTAAAAACTTCCTCATATTTCTTTGTCAGTTCTCTGCATGCAACTATTTGCCTATCTTTAAAAACTTCCAACATAATTTGTAAGGTATTTAATATTCTATGAGGCGCCTCGTAAAAGATAATTGTTCTTTCTTCTAATAATAGATTACTAAAAATTTCCCTCTTTGCCTTCTTATCTCGGGGTACAAATCCTTCAAAGCAAAACCTTTCACTTGAAAGTCCTGAAACTACAAGTCCTGTGATGGCCGCAACTGCCCCTGGTAAAACTGTTACCTCAATATTTTCCCTAATACAATCTTTAACTAAATCATGTCCCGGATCTTGGATTCCTGGCATACCTGCATCTGAAACTAAAGCAATATTTTTGCCCTCTAACAGTTCCTTAATGAGGATCTCACCTTTAAAATCCTTGTTATGTTCATAATAACTTGTTAAGGAAGTATTTATTTCAAAATGATTTAAAAGCTTTCTGGTTTGTCTAGTATCCTCGCATGCGATTAAATCCACTGTTTTCAAGGTTTCTAACACCCTTAGGGTGATATCCTGCAAATTTCCAATCGGTGTTGCACATAAAAAAAGTCGACCTCTTTCTAACATTGGTCTCCACCACCATCGTATATTTCTAATATGTCTCTTGAATAATATCCATCTTCATTATAAATTATTAAAGGCTTTAAAATTTCTAAACCAACCTTAACGTCTCTTTGTCCTTCGACTAATACTAATGTTGCTCCCCTTTTTAGACCGGAATGCACCATTTGTAGTCTTTTAGGAATGATTTTTGCCTTTTCAAATTCACTAAATATTTCTCCTAATCTCTCTGCCTTATGAATCAAAGCAAAACGACCTTGTCCTTTTATTAATTTTGCCGCTACTTGCACTACTTGTCTTAAATTGCATTTAATTTCATGTCTTGCAATTGCTTCTGCTCCTAGGGAGCTTACTTTCCCCCCATTTAAAGGAAAGTAAGGGGGATTTGAAACTACGAGATTAAATCTTTGATTCAAAGAGCTATCCAATAGGTTTAAGTCAGCTTCGATAATCTTTATATTATCCAGCTTATTAAATACTATACTTCTATTTGCCATTTCTACTATTTCACTTTGGATTTCTACTCCTGTAAGCTTAAGATCCTCTTGTCTTGTGCTCATTAATAAAGGAATTACAGCTGTACCTGTTCCTAAGTCTATTACTTGGTCCCTTTTTTTAATAGTAGCAAAATGAGCTAATAAAACTGCATCAATAGCAAATCTAAAACCCTTTTTCTTTTGAATAATCCTTAAACCTTGTAATTTTAAATCATCAATAGTTTCATCATCTTTAATCTCTACATTTTCCCCAAAAATCCCATGCAAAACAAGCAATCCCCTTTACGAGTTTGTCCAAAATGCAAATGACAAATATGGAAGTTTTCATTATATAACTTCACTAAATTTTCATATGCCTCTCCCTGAATTTTCTTTACATTATCCTGCACAGTTTTCTTAGTTTCCTCAGGATATTGACATAATTCCATTTTCAACTTTTTGTTTTCCTCTTCCAAGGCATAGGCATGCATTTTTAAGGTCTTTACTTCTTCCAATATTTTGCTTAACTGCTTTTCAATTTCAATTAAACTTTCATTAACATTCATAAATACCTTCCCCCAATGCCATCACAGAAAAATAGAATATATTAATCTTCTAATTCACTTAAATCAATAATTTCATCTTTTTCTAATTCTATATCCTTTGGAACCTTATCGCATTTTTCACATTTATCACAGTTTTGATAATTATCATTTTCATACTTCAAACAACACATTAATCTACCACAAACCCCTGAAATCTTAGTTGGATTTAAAGATAAACTTTGCTCTTTAGCCATTTTTATTGAAACTGGATCAAAGTCACCTAAAAAGGATTTGCAACATAATACTCTCCCACAAGGGCCTATGCCACCAACCATTTTTGCTTCATCACGAACACCTATTTGTCTTAATTCTATCCTTGTCCTAAAAATTGCTGCTAAGTCTTTTACTAATTCTCTAAAATCAACCCGACCTTCAGCAGTAAAAAAGAAAATTATCTTGCTATTATCAAAGGTGAATTCCACATCAACTAATTTCATAGGTAATTTATGATGAGCAATTTTATCTACGCAAACTTTAAAAGCATCCTGAGATCTTCTAAAGTTATCCTTCACCTTAACCTTATCTTCTTCAGTTGCGATTCTCATTACCTTTTTTAAAGGTAAAACTAACTCTTTTTCTTCAACATCTCGTGGTCCAATTACTACATCCCCAAATTCTATTCCTCTAGCAGTCTCAACTATAACGCTATCATCTTTTTTAACTTCCATTGTATCTGGATCAAAAAAATAGATTTTTCCTGCTGCTTTAAAACGAACACCTATAACAGTGGTCATAATTTCCCCCCTTTAAGCACTTTTTATTTTTAGGAGCAATACATCTAATAATAACCTTGGATTTACATTGCTATTTAAATCTCGTAAACCCTTGTGAATTAATTTTAAGGCATTGTATATTTCATCTAGTCCTAAGGCATCTTGTTTTAAAGATTCCATATAATCATAATTGATAATTAAACTTTCATCATTAGTTGTTTTCCATATTAAAAGATCTCTAAACCAAAATTGAATCAGCTCTAATAATACTTTAACACCTTTGCGATCTTTTTCCCATTTATTACACCATAACAAAATATGGGATAACGACATAGTTTTTATTTCTGTTAATATTTCTAAGAGCTCTTTTCTCATTAGCTGAAGCTCACCTTCATTTAAGACTTCACTTGCTTTTTTCAGTGACCCTCTTGCTAGTTTAGAAAATATTTCAATATTATCTGGGCATTCAGGATTTTGTGTGGTGATTAATTCTTTAATTATTTTAGAATCCAGAGGCATAAATTGTATATTTTGACATCTTGAAAGAATAGTGTCTGGTAATTGCTGAGGTTTATCAGTTATTAAAATAAAAATTGTTTTTTGCGGTGGTTCTTCTAATACCTTTAATAAACTATTAAAAGCTTCTATAGTCATTAAATGAGCATCATCTAAAATTATAACCTTGTAATTACCTTCATACGACATAAAAAAAACTTTATTTCTGAGTTCCCTAATTTGTTCTATTTTGATAGAAGTGCCATCGGGCTCAATTATTTTAACATCTGGATGATTGCCACTTTCAATTTTACGACAACTAAGACATTCCTGGCAACCTCCCCCATTTATGGGTTCGAGACAATTAAGAGCTTTTGCTAGAGCTAATGCGCTAGTTTTCTTACCAATTCCCTCAATACCCGTAAAAAGGTAAGCATGAGCAATCCTTTTATTTAAAATGCTTTTTTTTAGTAAGGAAATTGCTCTATCTTGTCCTTTAATATTTTCAAAACTCATTTTGTCACCACCAGTACTTTGCTAAAGCAATTAGTTTTATTATTTTTTATCATTTATGAGATTTAATATATTTTCTAATATTTGCTGGTGTATTTCTTCCTTTGTCTGTAAAGCAGAAATCACTTTAAAGCGAGTTGGCTCTAATTTAACTAAGTGTAAATATCCTTCCCTTACTCTTTGATGAAAACCTAGCTTTTCCTGCTCTAATCTATCTTCTTTTCTTGTTTTTCTTCTCCTAGCCGCTTCACTAGGTTCTATATCTAAAAGTATTGTTAAGTGTGGTTTTAATCCTGATGTAGCAAAATAATTTAATTTATCTAGTTCTATTTTATCTAACCCTCGTCCATATCCTTGATAGGCTAGAGTAGAATCAATATAACGATCACAAATCACATTAACATTCTGCTCTAATAATGGAATGATTTTTTCTCCTACTAATTGAGCTCTGCTCGCAGCATAAAGGAGTGCCTCCGCTTTCCATACCATTTCAGAATTTTTATTATCTAAAATTATATTTCTAATTTTCTCTGAGATAAGTGTCCCACCTGGTTCTCTTGTAAACATACAAGAAACCCTAAGTTCTTTTAGCTTATTCTCTAATAAATTTATTTGCGTTGTTTTCCCCGAACCATCGCATCCTTCTATCGTAATGAATTTTCCAGACATGTATCTTCTCTCCCTATATATCATCCATTATCATGATTTCTCTTTTATCCCTAAAGGCTATATCACCTTTTAATATTTCTAACATTTTAAAATCTATCATTTCACCTGGCACTACTAGAGGGATTCCTGGGGGATATTTAAGAATAAACTCCCCACATATTCTACCCACAGCAACATCAAGTGATATCATTTTTTTATTGCCATAAAAGGCATCCCTGGGAGCTAAACCTTGCTCTGGAATGATATTATAGATATTCTTTTGGATCTTTTCTATCTTAGCATTCTTCTTTCTTGCCATTTGGTCAATCTGGGTTAAAGCCTCTAGTAATCTATTTAAAACGGTATCTTCTACCTTTAGGCTAAAAATAAATAAAATATAATTTTCTTCGCTAAGTTCTGAAAATATTTGAAATCGTTCTCGTAAAATTTTATCTATCTCTAACCCCGAAAAAACCTCTGAAGACAGGTTTAACTTCAAAAAGTCCCTCTGCTCTTTTAAAGCAAAATTAATGGTAAAGGTTGTTAATGTAGTAACTTTCTTATTAAAATCAATTAATTTATGATATGTTTCCTCGAGTATTTCTTGTCCCTTTTCTGCTAAAAAGACTCTACAGCTATCTAAAGAAGCTAAAAGTAAATAAGAAGGTGAAGTAGTCTGAAGCATATTAATGAAAGGACTTAAATCTGGTCCTTGATAATTATTTCCTTCGTGGAGTACACTACCTTGCGTTAAAACAGGTAAGGTTTTGTGCCAGCTTTGAATCACTATATCTGCACCTAATTCTAAACCAGACTTAGGCAAGGATTTATGAAATAAAAAGTGTGATCCATGTGCTTCATCTATTATAACCTTTATATCATTCTTTTTAGCTAAATAAATTATTTCTTCTAACTGATAACTAATTCCTTGATAATTTGGATTAGGTAAAATAATTACCTTACATTTAGGATAGTCTAAAATAAATCTTTTTAATACTTCTGGTTCTATTCCTAAAGGAATCCCCGACTTTTCTTCAAAGGCAACAGGTAGATAAATTGGTTTAGCATTTGCTAAGATGGTGGCATTATAAATAGATTTATGCACATGCCTAGGCACAAATATATACTTATCATGTGCAAGTGCCATTATGGCACTATGTATTCCTACACTTGACCCATTTACTAAAAAATGTGTTTTCTTTGCTTTAAATAACCTAGCTGCCTCTTCTTGGGCTTCTTTAATACATCCTTCTGGTTTATGCAAATTATCTAATCCAGGAATTTCTGTTAAATCATATTCCCATAATCCACCTGATTGTATTTGCATTTGATCAGGGATAAGGTTCCCACCTTTATGACCCGGAGTATGAAATGAAATAGGATCAGCTTGGATATGATTTTTAATGCTTTTTATTATCATTGCTTGCTTCATATTTATATCCTTTATTTGTTTTTACTTAATTTTATCATATATACCTATTTTCTTCTAGAAATCAACAGGCATATCTCTGGCAACAATGGAAAAGCTATAGTTAAATCAATCTTTTCAGGAGTGATATATATATATGTCGAGAAAAAGTAATCCAGTCAATGTTAAGAAACTTTCTAAAAAATATAATCTTGATGTAACAAAGGTTATCCAGTCATGGAAGGATAATATCACGGATACAGAAATCTCTGAAGCACTTCATATAGATTTGCTTAAACTTATGCAAATTAGGCAAGAGATTGAGGATACTCATAATAGAGAAAGAGAAAAAAGAAAAAGAAATTATTAAAAGGCAGCTTAGAAGCTGCCTTTCTTATTTTTCTTAAACATTATTAATCTTAATTTTTCTACTAGTTCTTGATACTTTTTATCATTATAATCTAAACTTAAAATTATTTTTTCGCAATCCGAACAGATAAATTGTCTAGATAAAAGAAAACCATCATTAATCCCTAACTGCGGAACCTTTTCACATAAAACACATTTCGGGAGTAAATTATTCTTTTTTTCAGCTTCTGGCTTATACGCCTTACTAGTTACATTGCCCATGTTTTCACGCTGCCTTCTTTAGTTTTTAATACTTAATTGTAATTTATGCTAAAAAGACAAATTTGACACAATCTTCTCATACAAATCTTTGATAAAAGAGATTTAATCCAAAGAAGGTTATCTACCTACTTAGTTTCACCTAAAGATTGTTGCACTAAATTAACTCCTTTTTCAAGAGCATTGAAATTTAATTCTCTTAATTCTGGTTTTTGCGCAAATTTATAGCCTAACTTTTCTTCTAAAGCATCCTTAATTCCTTCTAAAGGAACAATTTTAATTAAATTTACAAGAGCCCCTAAAATAATTATATTAAATACCCTTGGATGTAATTCAGTCCTTGCAACCTTTATAGCAGGAATAGGAATTACTCTGCCTACTTCCTTAGGTATATGTTTTGCAGCTTCTTCTATGTCCTCATCATAAATTAAAATAGTTTGATCATTTATATATTCACTTACTCTGATAATAGCTCTTTCGCTTAAGGCAATCACAATATCAGCCTTATTAAATTTAGGTGCCCCTATCTTGTCATCTGAAATTTGCACAAAAGATAAAGATACCCCTCCCCTTTGTTCTACACCAAAGTTAGGAATATAAAGTGCTTCCTTGCCAATTTTATTAGCAGCTTCAACCATTATATTTGCTACTGACTGAACTCCTTGTCCACCTTCACCTGCTAAAACAATTTTAAAGCCTTTCATTGCTTCACCTCCGCTTTCTGAGGTGTTTTAATTTCTCCAACCTTAAAATACTCTGTCATTTTATTTTCAATAAAGTCCCAAGTATCACTTGCATTGGTTCTCCAGTTTGTCGGACAACCTGATAAAGCTTCTACAAAAGAAAATCCATTACCATTAATTTGATTTTCTAAGGCACTTTTAATCATTTTCTTTAATTGTCTTAAATTAGCAACTGTCCCTCTAGCCACATATGCCCCTTCTCCAGTTATAGCTGCCACCATTTCTGGTCCTTGAGTAGGATTTCCTGTTATTTCTACATTACGTCCAAAAGGACAGGTTTCTGTTTTCATATTTGGTAAAGTAGTTGGAGACATTTGACCTCCGGTCATTCCATAGTTACAATTGTTAACTACTATTACAGTTAATTTCTCATTTCTAACAGCAGCATTCACTAAATGCTGTGACCCAATAGCATAGCCACCGCCATCGCCCATATAAGCTATACAAATTTTATCTGGTCTTACTCTTTTAATCCCGGTTAAAACTGGGTTAGTTCGACCGTGATGAGTTTGAATAGAATCTGTATTGAAAAAGTCCCAAGATAATAACGAACAACCAATATCACATCCAAAAATTACATCCTGTTGGATATTTAATTCATCTATACATTGGCCTAAAACCTTTAAAACCATTCCATGTCCACACCCTGGGCAGAACTTATGTGGCTTTGATGAAACCTTCCAAGATTTTGGCATATTTGGTGACATGTCCATATAGAGACCCCCTTTAAAAATTATTTGAGATATATTCAACTAACTCTTCAGTAGTAATACCAAGTCCTGGTCTTAAATAACTATCTATAGGTACATTCTTTTCATATAATTCACTTTTAACAATTTTCTCTAATTGACCTTGTGCGGATTCAACTACAAACAATCGTTTAGCTTTCTCGGTTGCTTTTTCTAATGCACACTTAGGAAAAGGTCTTAAAGTAATTGGTCTGAAATATCCTATTTTTTTGCCCTTTTTCCTTAATTCATTAACTGCTCCTCTAGCAGCCCTACTAACAACTCCATGAGAAACTATAATTAAATCTGCATCTTCACAATCAAACTCTTCATGCTCTACAATTTCAGGGGCTATTTTATTAAACTCCTCTACAGTTTTACTAATAATCTCGAATAACTCTTCTTCCGTATTAAAAGTATTACGTAATTGGCTTGGGTCTCGATCTACACCAGGTGAACCCGGGGAACCTAGAATTTGTTCTGTCGACACCATTTCTATACCCCTATGACTTGGATCATACATAGTTACTGATTCTCTCATTTTAGCTTGATATCCATCACCTAAAACAAAAGTAGGAAAGCGATACTTCCATGCTGTATTAAAGGCTTTAATTGTATAATCAAATAGTTCTTGGTGACTACTGGTAGAATAAACTATCCTCATTCCCTCACCATTACCACCAAAGCAAGTAAGGTTAACTTCTTGTTGTGAATAAATTACAGTTGCAGTAGAAGGACCTCCCCTTTGCTGAACAACAACGACTGTTGGTATACGCATCATTTCAGCCATGGCTAAAGGTTCTTGCATTAATACGTTTCCAGGTCCTGATGTAGCAGTAAAAGCCCTAGCACCTGCTAAGACACCCCCAATAGTAGCAAAACCTGCTGATATTTCATCTTCTGTTTGTAAAAACTTTTTATCATATTGAGGACAAATCCTTGTCCAGTAATGCATAATTTCATTTTGAGGTGTTATCGGATATCCATACATAATGTCTACATTAGCAGCGAGGGCTGCCCATGCAATAACTTCATTCCCTGTGACAAAAAACTTCTTTTCTCCCTCAAATAGCTTTTTACTCATAATTATGTACCTCCTTTTCATTAATAAATTTACCAAAAAGCACGTTGCATATAACGATTTAAAGGTCTAACTGGATTACCCAAGGAATCATATTGACCTATTTCCTTAAATCTAGCATCAACTGTTGTAGCTATTACTGGAAGATTCAATTCTTTAGCAGCAGCTGTTACTATCTTAGCTCCTTCTTCAATAAAGCCAATATCTGTATCTTTTCCTAAATGTGCATTATTTATTAGTCCATGTACAATTCCTAAGGTTTTTATATATTCAATAATTTGTCCTACTTCAGAAGTCATGGGTCTGCCTATATTTACTACTACGTATATTTTAAATTCTGGGTAACTAGCTTTATCTTCTATAAGATTAAGAGTTTTTGCTCCTTCAACTCCATATCCTATATCCATTACTACATCACCATCTAGACGCAAGGCCCACTTCATTTCACCTTTAAGAATAACTCCTGTTTCACCTAATCCTTCTGCATCTTTAGTTTTATGTGCCAAAACATTTAAACCTTTGTTCTCTAGTTCTTCTTTAAGTGGTCTTAAGGTATAAAAAGGTTCTACTAAATCTAAGTCAATTAAATTCACCTTTCTTTCTTCTTTTAGTAAGTCTAAAGCTCGATTTATCGAAACCTCACTTTTGCCACTTGCATACTCTCCAACATAGGCTTCAACAATACGCTCCAGTAAAATTACCCCCTAAAACAATCTTTTTTTCTTAGTATGTTCAAACAGATAGATATTATTAAAAATTTCCAAAAAAAAAGAACCTAAAAAATTATAGGTTCCTTAAGTCAGTAAAAAGTTCATGCAAACTAATAAAAGCATTCCTGGTAATCCTAATACTCCCACGCTCAGTACTGATATAGGATTAACTGGTAAATGTATACCCATGAAACTACCTAAATAATTGACAATCATTATCGCTACTAAACCTATAGCACAATTAACTACCAACTTTAGCGTCCATTGTATGGGTTTGTGCATTATTCTTACAACAGCAAAGATTAAAATTAGTAATAATAGCGCTGATAAGATTATTTTAGTATCCACTAATCCCATCCCCCTTAAAAGTTAATATCATATTAATTGATTTATATGATAGCTATTCCAATTTCATGCCTTGATTATGCCCTAATGGTGGGAACATTATTATTAATAATTTGTTCTCTTCCTGCTGCATCTAATAAATACATATATTTTCTTTCTGCTGCATCTAAACGATGTATTGCATGCTCTACTAACAGAGGATCAGTAACTTCCTTAAATAAATTTTGAGCATCCTCCCAATCCCTCTTAGCCTCTTCTACAACATCAATTAATGGTAACTCCCTTTGCTGCTCTTTTTTATTATCCATTAAACCATTAAACTTTCCTTCTAAAAAACTATAAGCCTTTTTTACATACATCTTTAGATCCTTATTCATAATAATTCCTCCAGGTCTCGTTTTTATTATATTATTCCCAAAACCCAAAAAAATTAACATAATTTAGAAATGAGTGCGATAAAAAAAGAACAACCCCTGTTGTTCTTAAGTTTTAAGTATAATTTAGCTTAAAATAAATTTATTCTAACCTTATTCTTGCCATCATTTTTTGCCCTATATAAAGCCTTATCAGCTGATTGATAGTAATTATCTATGCTTTCAATACCTGGCAATATTGATAATCCTAAGCTTGCCGTGATATTAATAGTAAATTCATTAACAATAAATTCATTTTTCATAATTATCTCTCTAAATCTATCAGCCACTATTTTGGCTTCTTCTAAGCTTACCCTAGATAAAAGTATAATAAATTCTTCTCCACCTAATCTGGCAATAGTATCCGATGCCCTAAGATTATTTTGTAAAAGCGTGGCTAATTGCTTTAAAACCTTATCGCCTACTGTATGACCGTAGGTATCATTAATATTTTTAAAATCATCAATATCTATCACTATTATATAAGACTCATATCCATAAAGTTTAATTGAGGCCATTTCCTTTTTAATTATTTCATCAAAAAACCTTCTATTGGGTAAATTCGTCAAAAAGTCATGATATGCCAATTGTTTTAATTGATTTTGTTGATTTTCAATTTTTCTTTGTTGCATTATTTTTAAAGAAAAATTTTGCCACATAAATAGAGAAAGAGCAAAACCAAGGGCTACTGCCAACAGTCCATTTACACGATTTGATAATAATAAGTCGCCGGAAGTGCAAGTAACTGAAATTATCTTACAATAAAAAGCAAATGACCCTAGGTAAATAAAAAATGAAATCAAAGGTCGAATCAAAAAAATTGTCCCTGTTGTAACAGTTGCTAGGATAAAAGGTGTAATACTAGTGGTTATAAGTTGGTCGATTGTGGTGATAATAACACCTGCTAAAATAATAAAAACTATAAATAAATACTGCAGGATAAAGGTGAAAAATGTCAGGTACTGTTGATTTCTTAAATTATACGTAATTAAAAATATTACTACCATCAGCACTAAGAGACACGTGTGAGTTAAAATAATACCTTTTTTCCAATTTGTTTGGATAAAAGTATCACTAGGTACAATAAATAGAAAATAGAGTATCACACTAGTATGTACAAAAACTGCTATAATTGTGGAATAATAAATTCTTTTAATATTTTCCTTTACACTATCATGTAAAATACTATTATTATTATGAATTAACTCTAATATTAAATCCTTAAAGACATTAATCTTATGACTATACTTGACCTCTTTCAGCATATTATCACCACCTTATATATTCATTTAATTATAACCTACGCCTCTCTTGTCAAGGAATCATAACATAGTAAAGAATTTATATATAAATTTACTAAATCTTCACTACTTATTTTAAGTTTCTGCATTTCATGAACAATATCTTCTAAACTCCCTTTTTCATAACATAGAATTATTTTATAAACATCTGCCAATTCACCAGTTTGATCTATTAAAGCTTCTTGTACTGCTTTTGGAGGCATAATTTCTACTAAAATCTCTCCAAGTGGTCTTTGTAAAATAACATCTATTAAAGAAAAAAGACCTACTAAAAAAAGATCATTTGCTTTTTGTTTATAATTAACCTTTTCTGCTATTAACTCGCCAAAGCTCGCTCTTATTAATGAACTTTTGACCAATTCATTAGGCTTATTATCTCCCAATCCCTTAAGAGCCATCAAATTAACCCATTTTCTAACTTCTTTTTCCCCTAAAATAACTAAGGCTTGTTTAACAGACGTAACTGATTTATACGCAAATGCTGCTGAATTAATTATTCTTAAAAGATTATATGTTAAAGCTAAATCACGTGAAATCAAAGTAGAAAGTTTCTCAAAATTAATCTCATTTTTATTTACTTCATTCATTAATTGTAAATAAGTAAGTTTTAAAGGTGATAAACCACTCGAAGTCATAATTTCCGGCTTTTGAAAAAAGTATCCTTGAAATAATGAAAACCCTAAATTTTTAGCATATTCAAATTCTTCTCTAGTTTCTACCTTTTCTGCTAAAAATTCAATATTGAAGCTTTTTAATTTACTAATCATTTTTTCTATTTCTACTCTTTTTGTCTCACGGAAGTCAACTTTGATAATATCTGTTATTTTAATTAAAGGTCTATATTCTTCTCGGCACACAAAATCGTCAAGAGCTAATGTATATCCTTTTTGCTTTAGCTCAATACATTTGCATATTATTTCTTCATCTAATTTAACTGTTTCTAATATTTCAACTACTAGATACTCCTTACTAAATAAGGTTGCTATTTCATCCTTAATCAACTTATCCGTAAAATTAATAAAGGCAGGTTTGTTATTAGTTAAAACTTCTATCCCAAAGGTTTGAAAAGTATCAATCATAACCCTGGCCGAGGCCGTATCCCCCGAAGTATCACTGAACCTATTCACATCCCCACTTCTATATAGCATTTCATAGGCATACACCTTTTCATCCAGGTCAAAAATAGGCTGTCTGGCTAAAAAAACATTCATTACTCAACAACTACCTTTCTTTTTAACGGTTTCGGGATCAGCATACCTTCTAGTCAAAATCCTGGAAAAAACAATTTTGAATCTTCTGCCTAATAAACATAAATGACCCTAAAAAATTCCGAGAACTATCCAACCATAAGTATATATAATTATTTCCAAATACTAAAATTAGCTTTAACCTACACACAAAGAATACCAAACCATTAAAACCCGATTTGGTAATATTATATGACGTATTCTTAAATTTGCTCCCTCTTTGAAGTTAAAGCTACTTGTTTCCATTATCAGCAAAAATATCGTTCCTTTTAACATTTGAAAGTCGAAAAGTAAAGGTTGTGCCTAATCTTTTTTCCGTTGAAAATGAAACTTCCCCTGCTAAGTATTTTTCCCCTAATAATTTCATGCTATAAGTACCAATGCCTTGCCCTTTTTCTTTGGTAGAAAATGACCGTTTAAAAATTTGTAATTGTATGTCCCGAGATATATATTGACAATTATGAACTTTAAAAATTATATCATTTAATTCACTTAAAACTTCTATTGTTACTGGTTCATCATCTGATGCTTCAACTGCATTCTTGACCATATTATTTAAAACCCGTCTAACTAAAATGATATCACTTTTGACCTATAATTCTTCTGTACAATTAAAATTAATCGGACAATTAATATCTTCATTTTTTAAATATTGCTTGACTAAGCCTTCAATTACATCCTTCACAGAAAAAAGAGTGCTTTTTATTTCTAATTTACCACTTTCAGCAGCAAAGATATCTTGATAATTCTTAACTTCATCAACTAAAATATCTAAGGTTTCACTTGCACATTCGGCTAATTCCATAGTATCTTTTCTATATCCATTGTTTACTATTACGTCTAAAAGACCTTTAGCAGCACCTGAAGTATTTAATAAATCATGAAAAAATATTTTCTCCATTGCACTTTTTCTTTTTTCTGTACTAATATCTCGTACTGTAAATAAAATATGCTCACTATTAGAAATATAAGCAGGAGACGCATAAACCTCAAGTTCATGATGCACAATTTCGTTTTTACTTTTTGTTTCTAGTAAACACTCTTTAGTTATGGCAATTTTTTTCTTTTGGCATTCTAGTATAGCAAGTAAAGCACCACATACACTACAAGATTCTGTTGTTCCACAGCCCCCAGGTAGTTTATCTGCATGTTTACATTTTAAAATTTCTCCAAAACGCAATCCTAAAATTCTTTTTTGTTCGGGAAAATTTAGCAACTTCAAAAAACTCTGATTAGAATATATTATCTGTCTTTGCTTATTAATTATTAATAATATGTATGGCATTATATTAAATAAACTCGGTATCATATTCTCATTTATTATTAACTCTGCCTGTTTATAAATTTCTTCGTCCACTAAACGCTCTGCTGATGCAAATTGTGTCTGCACTACCCCACCCCTTAAAACTTACTTGAAAATCTGGTAAGCCTTAAAAAACTTTTCTGCATGCTCCTCATTTTCTAAGGCTAAATATGTTTTGCTTAACCAAAAGTAAATCTCAGCATTTTCTGGTTCAATGGCTAGTAAATTCTTGAGACATTCCAGGGCATTATTAAACTTACCTTCATTAAACATGCTAATTGCATTTTCTAAATTAGACTGTACCTTTTCTTGATTATGAATCTTTTGCCCTTTTGTTTCTTCCCCTTTTAGTGCGAGATCCTCCATTAACCTTTTATACTTTTGCAGGGTAAATGGTTTTTGTAGATAACTAACCACTCCCAGGTTAGTACAATCTAATGCATTTTTCACAGTGGCATAAGCTGTTACAATTACAACGGGTGTTGAAATACCCTTTCCCCTCAACCATTGCAGAACAGATGTGCCACTCATAAAAGGCATTTTTATATCTAAAAATATAATATCATATGTATTTTTTTCCAATAACTCCATAGCCTTTTTGCCTTTACCTGCCACTTCTACTAGATAATTCTCACTTTCTAAGCACTTAGAAATTAATAATCTATGTGCTTTTGTATCATCAACAACTAAAGCCTTTTTCACTTTATACCCACCTTAAAACCCGGAAATTGTATTCACTTAAATATATTACATTACTTAACCAAAATTAACAATATTATGTTAAACGTTTAATACTTAAATCTCTTAACCATACCTAGCATATCATCAGATAATTTTGCTAAGGTTTCACTTAAACCTGCTACCTCATTTATTGACGCTGTTTGTTCTTCCACCGATGCTGAGGCTTCCTGAGTTCCAGCAGCATTTTCCTCAGATATTGAAGATAAGGTCTGAATCAAACCCACAATTTCTTCTTTCTTTATTTCCATATGCTTTCCTGTTTGACCAATATCCATAATCAGCTTATTTACATTTTCAATTGCATGTGCTATTGCATCAAATTTTTCATTGGTTAAATAAATACTATCTGTTTGCTTTTGTACAATTTCACCCACCTCGTCCATGGTATGCACAGAACCCTTTGTTAATACGATTAACTCTTGAATTATTTCATCTATTTCTATTGTAAATTTATTAGATTGTTCCGCTAATTGTCTAATCTCCTCTGCCACTACTGCAAACCCCCTGCCTGCTTCGCCTGCCCTAGCAGCTTCAATCGCAGCATTTAAAGCTAATAAATTAGTTTGCTTGGCTATATTTTTAATCATCTTACTGGCGTTATTTACCCTTCCAGCAGATTCATAAGTATTTACAATAACTCCTTGTACTTCTCCCGCTTTTTCATTACTCTGTTCTGTTTTTTCAATCAAATCTTGGATAATTTTAAGCCCCTCATTTTTCAGACCAGTAATTTCATTAGAAAACTTCCCTAATTCTTCAATACCTTCTTGAGTATGAACAATTCTTTCGCCCAAATCTTCAATATGTAGGACTCCCTGTTCAGTATCATTAGCTAAATCGCTTGCCCCCGCAGCAATGTCCTCTATAACTTTAGACATTTCTTCTGATGCCTTGGAAGACTGACCACTCGTTGCCTTTAATTCTTCTGCGGCTCCAGAAACCTTATTCGACATATCTGCAACCTCTGCTATAATTTTCTGTATTTTTGCCAGAAAGTCATTGGAACTTCTCGCCATATCACCAATTTCATCTTTAGTTGTAATATCAAACTTTATAGTTAAATCGCCTTCATTTGTAGCTAAACCTTCTGCAAGATTAGTTAATCTTCTCATTCTAAACACCAATATAACAAATGTTGCTAAAATTATTAAAAGCAACAAAATTAACATAACTGCACCTTGAAAAAATGCACTCTGTGTACGTTTGATTTCTGATTTAGTTTCACTTGCAGTTCGCTCATTCATAGTATTTATAAATTCAGCTGTTAAATCAGTAATTTCAGCTTTATGTACATCATAATTATCATCAAACATCAATATCCGTGCCTGCTCTAAATTACCTTCTGCAACCTTTTTCATTGCATCTTCTTCTATGTTAACTAAAGAATTGGATTTTTCTTGAGCCTTACGTAACAAATCTAATTCTGCCTTTGGCACATTTAATTCTGTTAATCTCGCAATTAGACTTTCTCTAGTTTTAGTCTCTTTAACTTCTCTCCAATAATTATCATAGTATTTCTGCTCACCAAATTGAGTATACCTTCTAGCCTGATTTGTTAGATAGTCTGATGTTGCTTTTAGATCTTGCCCTAATTGATAGACTTCTATCTGCTGGGTACTAGCTTTTCTTTCATTTTCTAGCTCTTGATTTAATTGCATTAAGGTTATAAAGTTTGCTGCTACTAAAATCATTAAAATAATTCCGGTTACTTGTAACATTTTCCTGATTTTCATCTAGACAACCCCTCGTATTTGCAAAGTATCTTATAACTTTGCCATTTTAGTTACTTCTTGCTAATCATACATTAAGAAGTAACTAATAGAAAATTACAAAGACTCTATATAGAGTAATATCTCTATATTATAAAAACTATGTACCGGGTTAATCTTATTAATACTCACTTTAACTTTAATTTTCATTCAAATACAAGACTTATGCAATATTACCCATTAATTTAAGTATCAAGCTCGTACAACAAAAAAACCTCAAGGAATTATTTAATAGACATTCCCTAAAGTCATCAGCTTTAAATAAAATCTGTAACTAAAAGGTCAGGCTTATAAATTTCCTCGAGGATTGTTTTAAAAACTATTATTTACCTTCTTCTTCTCCATCTACTTCTTCCTCGGCAGCTCCAACTCTTGCCGGTACTAAAGTAGCCACTATGTTATCTGCTGCAGTTAAAACTTCAACTCCTGCAATTGCTGTTAAGGCAGAAATACTAATTCCATCATCTAATTTTAAATCAGAAACATCAGCAGTCATTGCTTCAGGCATGTTATCAGGTAAACATTCTACTTCTACCTCCCAGATATGTTGTTGCAAAGTTCCACCCTTTTTAAGTCCTTCAGGTTCTCCTTCTAATCTTACTGGAACGATAGTCTTAATTAATTCTTTTAAATTAACCTTTAAAAAATCCAAATGTAATAATTGTTTGCTAACCGGACTATTTTGCACTTCTCTTATCATTACCTTGTATTCATCATTATTAACCTTTAAATTGACTAACTGGCTCGTACCATTTTCTTGTAATATCTTTGATATATCCTTACTCTCTACAAATAGTAACTGATTATCAATATCCTGACCATAAACTACTGCAGGTACCTTGCCCTCACTAGCTGCCTTATTTCTTAATCCCTTACCTTTGTGCTCACGCACCTGTGCATTTAAACTAATATTCATATTTTTAAACCTCCTAGATTTTATATTTATGTAATCCTAATACTATCATACCAGACTTTAGGAAATTATGCATTTTTATTGACATAAATATAAATATTGGTGAATACTAGCTAGGATATCCTGTTATTTATTTTTTTAGTCGTTATGTAATAAAAAACCTTCATCATATATTATAAATTAATATATAATGCTCCTTTTGGAATAATACTAATATTATTTGAAAAAAGGGGGGCAAAATTTATGTCTAATATTATGGAAGTATTTAAAGAAGTTATTGATGATTATGCTAAAAAACCAGAAGACAAAAATCCTATGCATATAGGAGAAGTGACAAGTCTATGGATTTATCTAGCTATGTTAGAAGAATCTAATAGATATGTAGAAATGGGACTAAATACAACAAGGGATAAGGAATTAATTGAATCCCTGCAAGAAAGTTTTAAGGATTGTGCTAAGCAAATAGGAGAAATCACAAAAATATTTAAGGCTGAAGGCATTCCTATGCCACCTACATCCGAGGCGAAAGTTAAATCAGACCCTAATAGCATCCCTATGGGAGTAAAAATGACAGATGATGAAATAGCTAATGGACTATCATTAAAAGCAGTATCAACTTTAATGATGTGTGCTACCGGAATGTCTCAATCTGTTAGAAATGATATTGCCCTTATGTGGACAAAAAATCTAGGGATTAGAATGAAATATGGCGCTAAGCTAAAAGTTCTTATGAAAAAACGGGGTTGGTTAAAGGTTCCTCCATTTTATTGTCCTCCAGGCACACCACATAATTAGATTTTAAAAAGCTGCTCATCAAAAATGAGCAGCTAATTTATATATAATATTTTACCAAAAAACCATGTATTAATAAAACTATACTTTACAGCAGTAAACCCTATGTATCATATTTCTACGCGCCCTGCAAAGGCTCTTGTTAAGGTTACTTCATCGGCATACTCAATATCCCCACCAACTGGAATTCCTTGAGCTATGCGTGTAACCCTAATTCCTAGAGGTTTGATTAATTTTGCTAAGTACATCGCTGTTGCTTCTCCCTCGACACTAGAGTTCGTAGCTAAAATAACCTCTTTTACGATATCATCTTGCAGGCGATTTAATAATTCTTTTACTCGTAATTGATCAGGACCGATCCCCTCCATCGGAGATATAGCACCATGTAAGACATGATATAATCCTTTAAAATCTTTCGTGCGTTCTAAAGCTACAACGTCTCTTGGGTCTTCTACTACACAAATAATAGAATTATCCCGATTCGTATTTTTGCACACATGACAAGGATCAATATCTGTCATATTAAAACAAGTAGAGCAATATCTTACCTTTTCCTTGGCATTTACTAAGGCCCTCGCCAATTGATAGGCATCTTCTTTTCTTCCTCTAATAATGTGAAAAGCTAAGCGCTGGGCTGTTTTAGGTCCAATCCCAGGTAGTTTTGCAAATTCTTCTATTAATTTAGCAACAGCATCAGCATAGTAAAGCATTTAGAACATTCCTGGCATACCTGGAATGTTCATTTTCCCAGTAACTTTAGCCATTTCACTAGCAACCATTTCCTGAGCATTTCTTAAAGCTTCATTACAAGCAGCCATAATAATGTCTTGTACCATTTCAGCATCTTCAGGATCTAAGATTTCTGGATCTATCTTAATTTCTAAAATTTCATTTTTACCATTAGCTACAACTGTTACTGCGCCACCACCAGCAGTCGCTTCTACTGTTTTTTGTTCTAACTCCTCTTGAACCTTTGCCATTTCTTTTTGCATTTTTTGCACTTGTTTCATCATTTTATTCATATTTCCAAAACCCATTATTAATCCCCCTAATCTTTTATTTCTACTATATCTTTTCCAAAAATCTCTATTGCTTTATCAATATCTGATTTAGTGGATATTTCTTCTTTAGTAGTTATTTCTCCTTCTAAAATACAATTTATACTAACCTTCATCCCTAAAATATCTTCGATTGATTTTTGCACTAATTGTTTATTATCTGGCTGATTAATGCGATCACTATGAAATTTATAGGTCTTTTCAAAGGTTAGAATTAAAACATCTTCTGTTAAATCAAAAGGCTCACCCATCATTAAAAAGGCATGAGTAGTAACTTTTTGTTTTTTTACACTTTCTAAAACCTGGGGCCACATTTTTTTAATTTCTTGTAACTGAGGACTTTTTCTTACTATTCTTACCTGTTTTTGCTCTGTTTGTTGATTCATCTCGCTTGATCTTGATCCTTTTTCCTCAGAACTAGCTATATTTGTTCCTTGAGGACTATGCGTCCTAGGGATAACATTTTCTCTAACTACTCTAACCTCTGGTTCATTAAAGGAGCTCGACCTTAAAATAATATCAATTAAACTAGCTTCAACTAAAATCTGGGGTTGACTAGTCCAGCGTAATTCCTTTTCTACTTCAGTTAATTTAGTCACAATTACCCCAATATACTTTAGGCTTAAGCTACTTGCTTGTTGTTTTATTTTAGGGAGCATTTCTGCACTTAAAGCAACTAAATCATCTTGGCTAGAAACCTTAAGTAACATAATATTTCGAAAATGTTCTAATAAATCCCGAATAATTTGTTTAATATCTTTACCTGATTGTAAATAATCATTTAAATAAATAATAGCCTTACCTGGTTCTTGCTCTATTAAAGCGTCACTAATATTTATGATTTGTTCTTCACTTAAAGTTCCTAAAACAGTTTCTACATCACTATCAATAATTTCATTTCCTGCAAAAGCAATACATTGATCTAACAGACTAATAGCATCACGCATTCCACCATCTGCTTTACGGGCAATGGTTAAAAGAGCACTTTCTGTTATTTCAATTTGCGTTTCTTTAACAATTTCTTCTAAGTGAGTTTTGATTTCTTCTGTTCCAATTTTACGAAAGTCAAACCTTTGACAACGTGAAAGAATAGTTAAAGGAATTTTTTTGAGGCTCTGTTGTCGCTAAAATAAACATTACATGCTTTGGAGGCTCTTCTAATGTTTTAAGTAGCGCATTAAAGGCCTCTTGAGTAAGCATATGAACCTCGTCAATAATATATACTTTGCATTTACCTTGGCTTGGAGCAAATTTTACCTTGTCCCTAATGTCTCTAATTTCATCTATTCCTCTATTAGAGGCAGCATCTATTTCAAAGACATCTAAAAAATTACCTTCATTAATAGCCTGGCAATGACTACATTCATTACAAGGCTCACCATTATCTAGATTTAGACAGTTAACAGCCTTTGCTAAAACTTTTGCCGAGCTGGTCTTTCCTGTACCCCTAGGCCCACAAAAAAGATATGCATGAGCTACTTGACCTGTAGTTAAAGCATTTTTTAAAGTTTTACTAACATGAATTTGTCCCACAACATCTTTAAGAGTTTGAGGACGCCAAGTACGATATAAAGCAGTATAACTCATAGGAACCTTCCTTATTTAATATGATTACTATTTTACCATATTAATCTCATAAAAGAAAAATGTAAGTATAAAAAAATCGGCAGTACATAGTACAGCCGATTTTATATTTAAAATTAAATGTCGTGCACCTAACTTCGAAGCTAATCTTCCGGACGTTACCTAGGTAGTTTGCTCGGATCAGGCTGACCCACGGCACACGCAAGGTCTTACTTACCGCTGCTTCCTTCCGGATCTGACGGGGTTCATAAGTTTGCGTTGCGCGGGACCCAATCGTCAACACCACTTGCCTAGGGCAGACTCCACAAGATTAGTCCTCAGTTAGACATCGACCCCGCTATAGCGGATTGCGGGTTACAAGGCACCGCTACCTCCCCATCTAGCACGACAAACTTTATAACAAAGTTAAATAACTAAAATGTGTCTCGAATAATATTATAGCATAAAGGAAACTAAAATATAACTATTTTATTTATCCTTTTATTTACTATTTTACTAGTCTATAGGTTTGAATGCTTTTTTGCTTGCACCACATAACGGACATTTGTAATCTTCAGGCAGGTCTTCAAAATCTACTCCCTTAGGTATTTTATTCTTTTTATCTCCTCTTTCAGGATTGTAAATAAACCCACAGTTAGTAAATTGACATTGATACATTTTCATCTCTTCGCTCATTTTAATATCCCCCTTGTAAAATAATTTTTATTAATAAGGTATAACCTAAACAAAGATGATTATTTTTTAAGATAATATTATAATTCTATTATTAACCAGATTATCCTGCCTTAAACATAGAATTGATATAATCTTCATTAATTTCTAACCTTTTTTCTCAATTTTATCTTTAAAATACATACAATTAGTAAAATTCTTGACTAAGATATGATTCCTTCTATCCCTAATACCTTATTGACAAATACATCTCTATGTCTTTTTCTAAACTTTCTATATATTAATTCCTTAAACTAGGCGAATCACAGCTAACATATACACTAGTATATGCCTTTTTAATATTTATGCCATATTAACCTTTAAGAATCCCTAATAAATCTTCAGTTCTTTCTTCCATATACTTATAGGAATCATACACTCCTTGATTATAAATTTGTGGTGCCAATTTCTCCATGAAAAAATCTAAAATAAAACTTGCTTCCAAGTTCCCTAAATCTTCTTCTCTTTCTTTTAAAAAATAGTCCTGAATGGCAAATACCATTTCCTTTTCTATATCTTTACTTACACCAATTTTATTGAACATATTTTTCTTACTAGCCAAGGTAACTCCCCCCTATATACATTTCTTACATTATAGCACCAATGCTACATTAATCTTAATACCTTGCCTATCAAATGATATGCAATATGTTTAATGTAGTATCATTAAATTAATATCTAGTTTTATCGCATCATTTTCGACACAACTTTAACCTCAAATCCAAGCTGTTTAATCATATCCATATCGTCTTGTATGCTCATTCCAGAGGTTGTAAGCATATCCCCTGATATAGTCGCATTCGCACCTGACATAAAAACACCCTTACCCTTGTCTACAAGGAGTCCTCTACCACCTGCAAGACGTAAAGCAGCATGAGGAAGAATAAATCGATAGATGGCAACTATTCTTTTAACTTCATCCAAGGACAATACTGATAAGTGTTCAAATGGTGTGCCTTTAATTGGGTTTAATATGTTGATAGGTACAGATTTTATTCCTAAATCCTTTAAGTCAAAGGCTAGAACAATCCTGTCAATCATCGTTTCACCTAGGCCCATTAGGCCCCCACTGCAAACCTCTAGTCCAGCTTTTTGTGCTTTTTTAATAGTCGTAATCTTATCATCATAGGTATGCGTTGTGCAAATATTAGGAAAGTTTCGGCGTGATGTTTCAAGATTATTATGGTAACGTTTCACTCCTACTTCTTTTAATTTTACAAACTGCTCATAGTTTAAAAGTCCATGAGATGCACAAAGGGAAATACCACAACTTTCACCAATCTTTTTATAGGTTTCACAAATGGCATCAACTTCATTATCTGAAAGTTTTTTACCTGAGGTAACAACTGAGTATCTTAAAATACCTTTTTTATAGTTATAGACAGCTTGTTCTAAGAACTCTTCTGTGTTAAGCAAGGAATATTCTTCTACACCAACATCGAAATAGGAGGATTGCGCACAATATTTACAATCTTCAGAGCATTTTCCACTTTTACCATTTATTATCGTACATACATCAAAGATATTACCACAAAAATGGTTACGAATTTCATTAGCGGCACTACAAATTTCATCCAAGTCAGCAGTTATTAAACACTGGGCATCTTGTATTGTGATATTATAACCATCTAATATTTTTTCTTTTAATCTATTTATCATTTCAATCCTCCATCATATATATCTTACGTAAACGATTAGCAAGATTTGCTCCAAGTACGCATAATACAATATCGCCGGGAATATCAAGTGGTAAGGAAGAAAGCACAATCACCCAAAGTGAGTTTACCTCTTTAGTATAAAAATTCAATATCATATATTTATAGCCAAAACCCATACCGTAGGTGATTACCAGTCCTACAAATGCTGCACCTAAATAATGATTGAAAATGGGCTTATCAAATCTTTCGCATATCAAGCCTACAAGCCCTATAGAAACATAAGCTGCAACCGAAATTGTTCCTAATTTAGAGCCTAAAAGCATCCCAGCTAAAATCACAAATAAAAACTGCAACGAGAAATAATCCATAAGTGGTACAGGTATTCTGATAAATGCGCCAACGGCAATCAGTGCCGCAAACAATGAACATAAAACAAGTTCTTTTATGGTTAACTTTCTGTTAACTGTCATATGATATCTCTACACCTCCTATATAATGAGGTATTGTATCAAAAAAGCGCATCATCGTAAACCTTATTAATATTTTAGGTTTACAACGTAGAGAAACTTTTGACATTATAGCGGTAAAAGGCTACATTTTATGCCCACAAAAGGAGATAAAATGCAGCTTTTAATTTATACTATTTGGTTAATTTAGATTACACTTTTAAAATAAGAGTTGTATGATTCTCTATTTTAAAGAAATTTTTACAGGAGTTATATTACCAAGGTTATCACTTACAGGACATCTAGCCTCAACTGCCGCTAACCATTTATCTAAAGTTTCTTGATCTACATCTACATCAACATCTGGGTTTATGCTAACTCGAAGTTCCTTGTAACCTGCCCTTTCTTTATTAGATTTACCCATAAATTTCGCTGGATCTAAATTTCCCTCAATTTCTAGTTCCATACCCTTTAATTCAAATTTCATCTCTTTCGCTACAACATGTCCCACTACATTTAAACACCCTGCTAGAGCAGCTAGTAAAAACTCTACAGGAGTTGGACCTGAATCAGTTCCACCTAGATTATTAGGCTCATCAACTATAATCTTAAAATTTCTAGCTTCTACGACTGTTTTAGTTGGATTTTCACTATGTGCCTTTACGGCAAACTTTAATGTTGGCATTTTTAATAAATCTCCTTTCTCTATCTAGTGTACAAGGCAGTATTACATTGGTAGTAACATAGTATAATATGTACATAATTCAATACCCGTATTCATATTTAAAATTCCAACTCTTTTACTATTTTTATATTTAAATATAAAAAAACACCTACCTAAAAAAAATTAGGTAGGTATTTAGTACACTAAACTCAATATTTATAGTTGTATTTAAACCAATTTATTTGAAACTGCCTATATCAGATAATTTCCCCTTCAATCCCTTGGCTACCAAGGAACTTACGTTATGGCGGAGAGAGAGGGATTCGAACCCTCGGAACGGTTACCCGTTCACATAATTTCCAATCATGCACCTTCGGCCACTCGGTCATCTCTCCATATTTAAACACAATAATTATTATATAATAAAATAATTACTGTGGCTAGTACTAATTTTTTACTTGGCTACCTTTTCAAAGCTATCTAATTGGCTTGCTGATCCAAAAACAATTATTAAATCTAAGGGTAATAATATCTCACCAGGGTGGGGATTACTAATAATATTGTCTTCTCTTTTAATGGCTAAGATAGACACACCCCATTTACTACGAATATTTGCTTCTGATAGTGTTTGATTTATTAACAACGAATTCTCTGAGATAATAATTTCTTCGACTCCTAATTCTTGTTTTCCATAAAAAAACCTATCTATATATTCTACACTAGTAGGTTTAATGATCGACATCGCCATTTTATTTCCACCAATGTTGGAAGGATTAATTACAGTATTTGCCCCAGCGCGTAGTAATTTAGCCTTTGATTCATTTTTATCAGATCTAGCCACTACCTTAATCTTATTATTAATTCCTTTTGCTGTTAAAACAATTAGTACATTATCTGCATCTTCGGGTAAGGTAGTCACTAACCCCGCACATCGTTCAATTCCTGCTTCATATAAAATACTATCTTCACTCGCATCCCCCACTATGTAAGGAGCATCTTTACATAACTTTTCTAGGGTGTCTATATCTTTATCAATAATTACTAGGGGTATATCCTTTTCTCGTGCCAAATTTGCCGCTACTTGTTGTCCTACGCGTCCTAGTCCACAAATAATAATATGATTTTGTATTTTACTTATTTCCCTATCCATTCTTCTCCTCCCTAGCACCCTTGATATTTTCCCGTCTACAATATAACTGACGATTATCCCTGTATTATAGGTAATTAATACTACCCCTATAGGAATGATTACTAAAGCAAATATTTTTCCTTCTTGAGTAATAGGATAAATATCACCATAGCCAATAGTTAAAACCGAAACAATCATCAGCCAAAAGGCCTTGAAAAAACTGATCCCTTCTATTAATTTAAATCCAATTGTCCCAATAGTTAGATAAGTTACTATACTTATAACCAAAGATAGCCGTTGCCGCAAGGGAATCATAAAGTTCCTCCTACATAATAGTTTTCCATAATATGTATTTTCCTATTTTACATTAAATTAACTTTGTCCACAATATTATACAACTTAAAAATTCAAATAAGAGTTCAAGGTCATTTGAGGTTAATTTTTAGACATACTCAAAGGGCTTTCTTTCCTTGATACATAAATAAACTAAGACATAAAAAATAGTCTTAATTCCGAAAGAAATTTCTCGAAATAAGACCATTTGAATATTTAGGGCAATGTAAACTACTCTATAAATCTAATTTATTAAATCTTCTTGCTGCTAATAAAAGAAAGATTACTGTAAATAAAATTGCATAAACCACCATTGTTGTACTAGGAGGCTGGCTACTTCCCCCAAAAGGTCCTACTGAAATTAGGGAAGTTAGTGAATTATCATAAAGTAAACTCATCGATTTACGGTACATACTATCTACTGGGTTGATTAAACTAGAAATAATTCCAATATTAATCAAGTTTTGTTTTTGTAATAAGACCCCCATTTGTTCGACCATGCCACCTATTAGCCCAATAACATGAAATATAACTACAATAATTCCTGTAGCTAGGGCTTTTAACCTAATACTAAAAAAGAAAATAATAGCTAATAAGGTTAACGGAATTAATAAATAAATACCCATTGCCTTGGCAAAATTTATAAAAGTTAAGTTAATTAAAGCATCTTTGGCAAAATATAAATTTAAGCCAATTACCATAATAATCATAAAGATACTAAAAAGGATTAAAGATAAAGCCAGTCCGATAAACTTCCCTGCTAAATATGTATTTCTGGTTAAAGGTTTACTTAATACTGGGTATAAAAGTCCTGATTCTAATTCCGAGGTAAAAAGTCCAATACTACCAAGAATAGTTAAAAACACGATAATAAAATTTGCAAAGTAAAAACCCGCACTTAACAGTTGTGAGGATATAATCGCTCGTGATAGTAAATCATCTACCATATCTTGATATGTAAAATGAAGTCCTAATCCATAAAGGACAAAAAATATCAGAGATAAAATCAAAGTTACGACCAATATTTTTTTATAAAACATTTCTTTTAAGGTATATTTGATAATTGCTTTCATCTTAATTTCCTTTCTTTTGCGTACAAGCTAAGAATAAATCTTCTAATGATTTTTTCTTGGTGGCAATATCCAGGATTTCGCCTTGATGTTCGATAATTACTTTGAGAATTTGGGTAATCTCCTTTTCATCTTTAAGCGTAATATTTAATTTTTTTTCTTGTTCTACAACTTCCTGACAATAACTCCTTAATGCTTGTTTCAATGCTAGTAGTTGATCTTTCAGCGTTATCTCCAAATGAACTTCCTTTTGCGTTAAAGCAGCTAGAGAATCTTGGATAACTAATTCGCTATTATTAATAATTGCGATATCATCACATACTGCTTCGACTTCACTTAATAAATGACTATTTAAAAAGATAGTAATTCCTTGGGACTTTAAATCGAGCATTAAATCCCTTACTTCTTTTCTTCCTAGAGGATCTAAAGCTGAGGTGGGCTCATCTAAAAATAAAAGCTTGGGGTCATTAACTAATGCAATTGCAAGTCCTATCCTTTGCTGCATTCCTTTACTATAAGTCCCCACCTTTTGTTCACTCTTTCCAGTTAAGCCAACTAAGTCAATTAAACCACCAATTTTAGGTAGATATTCACTTTTTCCTAATCCATAAAGCTCGGCATGATATTTTAATAATTGCTCTCCGGTCAAAAAGTCATGATAGCGAAAAAGTTCTGGCAAATAACCTACTTTTTCCCTTACCTTGATGTCTCCAATGGGCTTTCCTAATAAATAAGCTTCACCACTTGTAGGTTTTAATAATCCTAATAATGTTTTGACAAAGGTACTTTTACCTGCACCATTTGGACCTAAAAAACCAAAGGTACGCCCCTCAGAAACTGAGAGGCTAATACCCTTGCACCCACCTTTACCACTATATTGCTTAGTTAAATTTTTAGTTTCAATAATCATTGTACATCCCTTAATTCTTTAGCAACTTTCACCAAATCAAGGTCACTATGACCACTTAAAGAATAAATAACACCATTATCTAACCATACTAAATTACTATAATGTCCATCACCTTGTAGTATACCTTTGCCATTTCCTATTGTTACAACCTTATCCTTACCATTATTCTCCGTTGGTACTAATAAAGTATTTTCAAGATCCCGCACATTTCTTAATTGATTTTTAATATTTTCAGGTAAAATTGGAATCCCTATTAATATCTCTCTTAATTCGCTTACATTTACACCTTGGGGCACTGTAATTTGTGGACTCTCCATTTGACTTAAGTTAATCCATTTTCCATCCACATCATACGACATATTTACATTTCCACTTGAATAAACGTTGAAATTTTTACCGTCTAATTCTTCAGGCAACATATCCTTAGAACCTAATTGTTTTAAAATTTTATTAACTTCCTCAACCTTTAAGGCAAAATCTATATCCATAGCACCCAATACATGTACATCTTGCTCTAAGTCAAATCCAGCTGGGTATTTTAAGGCAAAAGGAACTTTTTCCTGAGCCTTCACTAAGGTTAAACCTTCTGAGTTTGCTTGTTCTTTAACATTTAATTTACCTAATTGATCTAAATTAATTTCCCCTACTTTGGAATTAAATTCTCTACCTAATTTTTCAAGATCCTGAATATTTACCTCTACATTTTCCACCTTTTGTACTCTGAATATATGCAATCCATCTGCTACTGCTTCTTGAACTTGTGGTACAAATAACATTGCTCCAAAAACACATGTTGCTGCTACCCCTGATACTATTTTCTTATAATTTGCCATTTTAAATTTCCACCCTTTCCTTTTTTCCTTTTTAATTTCTTTATTAATATCTTTGAAAGCTAGATTTACATCTTGCTCACTTATCTTTAATTCTGGATGTTCAAAACTTACACTAAATAAGGTATCTAACTCTTTTAATTCGACTAACTTTTCTTGACACATGGGACAAGTTTTTAAATGTTCTTCTATTTGCCTACGTTCAATTAAACTAAGCTCATCATCTATATAGCATTGGAGTAATTCTTCTTTAATATGCATCGCCTTCACCCCTTTATCTCATCTAATGCTATTTTCAGTTTCTTTTTTGCCCTCACAAGATAAGTACCTATTGATGCTTCTTCAAGATTTAAGCTCTCAGCTATCTCTCGATAAGAGTATCCCGAATATTTTAAAAAGATAATTCGTTGATCGCGTTCAGGTATTTTTTTTAAAGCTGCATAAACTTCTTTATTTTCTTCTCTTTGTATAAATTCTGCTTCAATTTCTGTCATTTGTTTTTTTCTAAAATTACTTTTTCTTCTCTCATTTTGCGGCTTTGCTCGGCTCTAATATAATTATAGGCTAAATTAGAAGCCACTGTTAAAAGCCATGCTTTAATATTGTCTATTTCTTTTTTATCTTGATAATAGTATTTTAGAAAAGTTTCCTGGGCAATATCTTTACTTATTTCGGCATCACCAAGGATAGATATTATTTTCTTTACTACTACTGGATAATATATTTTAAACTCTTGTTCAAAGCTACTATCCTTTTTAGTAAGATTCATACTAATTACCACGCCTTCTATATTTACCACCTCCATGAGGTAATCAATTTGTCTTTTCATATACTAGACACTTCTAATTACATATTTGCAACACAATCCATAAAAAAAGTTACACAAAATAACTAACTACCTGTACAGTTAGTATTCCCCTAAAAAAGTATTTCAAAAAAAAATTCACCCCTTTACGAAAGAGGTGAATCGGATTACTTAACCAAATATACTACGTAAAAAACTACTAATTGCATCTAAGAATTTTTGGATCACGCCTTTATTATCCGCTACTGTTTGTTTAACAACATCTAGATTTGCCCCGATTTTTTCTAATTGCTGACTAATTTTATCTACGTTTAAATCAAGCTTACTAATCTTTTTCATAAGACTTAAAATTTGATCAATTTGAGCATCTGATAATTGGATATTTAATTCTTTGGCGATATCGAGAATTACTCTGCGCATATCTTCAGGAGTTTTGATATCTTGCTTAGCTATTTGTTCTTTAACGTTTTGAATAAGCTTTACTGCTTCATCTTTACCAATTTCCTTACCCATGTCTCCTGTTATAATTAATTCTTCATTAGCTGCATTTTTAGCTTCCTTCGTTATCTTTTTACCACTAGCTGTTTCAAAGGCCTCCATAATGCCTGTTAAAGCAGTTGTACCAGTAACCTTAAAAGGTGCCGCTACTATTACCTGTGCGTCCTCTACCCCTGCTGTTGCCATGGCATTTGCATACATTTCGTCAGATACCCATGTAATATTATGCGTATCTACTTGAATTCCTTCACCATCTGATAATAATCTCACATATGCAGAAGAAATCGCCTTTGTCCCTATTTGCTTATCGGTGGCTATTCCTTGTAAATGATCTTTAACATCTTGGATTGTTACTTCTATGATATCTGCTTCGTCTCTTGTTACACCAAATTCCTCTAACATTTCTGCTTGTTGCGAACTACTTAAATCTGCTCCAAAACTAACTACATCAGTTCTACCTGCAAAAGCAGCTAAAGGCATTGTTCCTATTAGTAAAGTTATTAATAATAATATACTCATTATTTTTTTCTTCATTTTTTAATCTCCCCTTGATGAATCTTATAGTCTTTTTCCATCGGTTATTTGACCTTTTCATGGTTAACTTGCATTTTTTAACAGCTAATAATTCTTTATGCTAGTATATACCTACTAGGTTTATTTATCAATAATACTTTTCCGTGGATCATGTTGCCAATCGTTTTTTTTAAAAAAGGTTAAAGTTGCATTTACCTCTCCACCCAGGACGATTATTATACTAGTAATATAAAGCCAAATTAAGAAAACTATTATTCCACCTAGGCTACCATAGGTTACGGAATATTTACCAAAATTATTTACATAAAAAGAAAAGGCCATGGAAGCTAGTGTCCATCCAACAGTCACAAAAACTGCTCCAGGTAAAACATCCTGAAACGTCAGTTTATTTTGTTTTGAACAAGATGGACCATATTTATATAAAAGGCTAAAACCTAAGACCATGAAACCTAAGGCAATGGATATCCGAAAAATGGGCCATAAAACTTGAAATAACTCAGCTTCATTAAAATAATTTAACACTCCCCGGGCAATTATCTCGCCAAAAACTAAAAAAACAAATACTAAAATAATTAAAACGATTAAACTAAAGGTGAAAAATAAGGATACCAATCTTAACCTTAAAAAGCCTCTTCCTTCCTTTGCATCATAAGCTTCATTTACCGCACGAATAACCTGAGAAATACCCGTCGATGATGTCCAAAGTCCCACAATCGCTGAAACTGACAATAAAGTATTACTACTTGAACTTACAATTTCATTAATAATTGCTAATATCATTTCTTGCGTAGCAGTTGGCAGTACTCTCGTTAAAGAATTTAAAATATCTGCACTGGCTAAAGGTGTAAATTTAACTATATTTAATAAGAAAATTATAAATGGGAAAATGGATAACACCAAATAATAGGTAAGTTGAGACCCAATTGAAGATACTTTATCGTTATTAAATCTAAAAATAATCTGGTCTAAAAATAGTACCCATCTTCGTTTCTTTTGTGCTTTTAACCAATTAAAAATAACCTTATACATGGAATAATTTACACCTCCCTCAATCATTATACAATAAATCATCATTTATTTAGACCCTATGCTTATTTATTTAATTTCTATGAATATATTACGCAAAATTAACCAAAATATAAGTTATAGTCCATTTTTTTGAGGAGGATTTAAATGAAAGAGATTTTAAATAGAAGAAGCATTAGACAATATACTGATAGACAGGTTAGTGATGAGTTAATTGATGATTTGTTAAAAGCTGCTATGGCTGCACCTTCAGCTGGCAATGAACGTCCATGGGAATTTATTGTGGTTAGAGACAAAAAAACTTTAAGTAAAATAATAGAAGTACATCCTAATGGTTCGATGATGGCAACCGCATCTGTTGCAATCGTAGTTTGTGGTAATTTAGAACAAGAAAAATATGAAGGATACTGGGTTCAAGATGTCTCAGCCGCTACTCAAAACATTCTTTTAGCTGGTGAGCACTTCGAGCTAGGCTCAGTTTGGTTAGGAGTTCATCCTAATGCGGATATGGAAAGAGAAATAGGAAAAATTTTAAGTCTTCCAGAAACTATTATTCCTTTTTCAATTATCCCAGTAGGTTATCCTGGCGAATATAAGCCTCCTACAGATCGCTATGATTATACAAAAATTCATTATGATCAATGGTAAATTAAGATTACCATAGAAAAACTATAAGTAAGTATAAAAAATCTACCTCATATATTTGAGGTAGATTTAACTTGCTAATAAGATTTCATTATAAATTAGGCTTATTAAATTTTAGATTAGCCTATTCCATTGTAAATAATACCTAAAACTAAAACTAATATAACACTAAAAGTATAAAAATATTTTGCTACAGGCTCAAACCATGACCCTACTGGACTTAAACCACCTATATTAATATCATTTCTAGCCCTATTTGCTCCATATAGCCAAAAGAAAACAATTGCTGTAATCAAAGAACCTAAAGGTGCTAGATAAATTGTAATAAAGTCTGCCCAAGCACCAAATCTATCCATACTTAAATCTAAAGGAATACCAATTATAAAAGCAATTGATGCAATAATTATTACTGCTCTTAACCTAGTAGTATTTATTTGACTCAAGAAAGCTTCAACTGGCGCCTCCAACATATTAATTGCTGAAGAAATTGCTGCAAACATGATACTAACAAAGAACATGATACTAAATAAATAGCCAAAAGGCATTTCTCCAAAAATATGTGGCATAGTGATAAATAATAAAGAAGGCCCTGCATTTAAGTCTAAACCAAAAGCAAATACAGCTGGAATAATAATAAATGCAGCTAAGAGAGCAGCCAAAGTATCATAAATTGCAACATGTATGGCAGAAGACTTAATATCTATATCTTTCTTTAAATAACTTCCATAAACAACCATGCCAGCGCCATTAAGTGAGACAGTAAAAAAAGCCTGACCTAGGGCCATAATCCATGTAATCGGTTTTAACAAATATGACCAGTCTGGAATTAATAAATATTTAAGTCCTAGAACTGCACCATCTAAAGTTAACGACCTAAATAATAAAATAACAAAAATAACAAATAAAGCAGGCATTATTATTTTATTAATTCTTTCTATTCCCTTAGATACTCCAAAGGCTACTACTGATACTGTAAAGATAATGGCTAAAAAATGCCAGCCAATACTTTGTGTTGTCCCTGCGAAATTATTAAAATAACTAGGAATATCTACTGTATTAAAGGCTCCTTGAAAAGAAGCAAATAAGTATCGTAAAACCCAACCCACTACGATTGTGTAAAAAATCAAAGTACCCGCCACTGCTAAAGTAGGAATTAAACCTACTATTCTTCCAAAAGGTAAATTCTTTTCTTTAAATACTTCCTGTATTCCTTTTAATGCTCCAGCCCTTTTAGATCTACCAAAACCAAATTCCCCCATTAGGCCTGTGACCCCTAATGTATAAATACAAATAAAATATGGAATTAAAAAGGCTGCTCCACCAAATTCTGCTAATCTCCACGGGAACATCCATATATTACCCAATCCAATAGCTGAACCTAGACATGCTAAAACAAAACCAAGTTTACCCGAAAAATTTTCTCTTTGCTCCATTATCCATCCTCCCATTCTACCTTAATAATAAACATCAATATTTCCATTCTACATTATAAATCAAATTTAATATTACCATTCTTATAATTAATTTTAAAGAACAAAATCTTTGTATCAAATAATTTTTTTCATCTATCCAAATAATTTATATTTTTTATAAATACTTTAATAACCATTTCGTTTAAGTTATTTTTTGTCTATATTAACTTTATTTAAATAACCCCCTTATTTAAAGGGCTTACAGTTGCCTAAATAGGTTGGTTATGATATCTTAAAATAAGGTACAAGTTTCATTTAATCATAAAAGGGGGCGAAGTTAGTGGCTAAAAAATCTTGTTCTGCTTGCAAAAATAGCGCAAGGGTAACTGGCAATAGCTTTATTTATTTACAAAATCGTTTACAAGAACATCATGAATGTATGTTAAACAAGGAATTAGATAAAATAGGTAAGGATCATGGCTGGGACAACCTAAAGATGCCTGAAGTATGTGGTAAATATGATCCCAAAATGGTTGCTAGATGTTCATATTGTGGTAAAGATATTAATAAACCTGAACATGAGTGGGATTTATTCGCAGGTCCTGAAATTTCACCAGTTTGTTGTGTGGACTGTCAAACTAAAAAAGAAGCAGCTGATATAGCTAACTGGTTTTCAGATTAATAAAAAAGGATAATTCATAATCTCCAAGAGATTATAAATTATCCTTATTTTTTTACACATTTTAAGATAAAGCTTCCTTAATATGAACCTTATTTATATATAAATTAATATTTACTTAGCTTATCAATTAATAAGCTATTTATAATTTCGAAAAATCTAAAGTTGCAAAATAATCCTCTAAAGTCTCTGCTCTTCTAATCATTTCCACACTACCATCTGGCTTTAATAATAACTCACTACTTCTAAGTTTTCCATTATAATTAAAGCCCATTGCATGACCATGTGCTCCCGTATCATGAATAACTAAAATATCACCTATTTCTATTTTGGGAAGTTTTCGATTAATCGCAAATTTATCACAATTCTCACATAAACTACCCGTAACATCATATACCTGGTCATGAGGCTCGCTTTCCTTCCCCACCACTGTAATATGATGATACGCTCCATACATTCCAGGACGCATAAGGTCAGACATACTAGCATCTACACCGATATAATTTTTATAAATATCCTTTTTATGAATAGCCCTTGTTACTAAATATCCATATGGACCCGTTATCATGCGACCATACTCTAAAGTAATATTTAATGGATCAAGTCCATTAGGAGTAATTTTTTGCTCATAAGCTTCTTTAACTCCTTGACCAATTCTCTCTAAATCAACAGGCTCTTCTTCAGGTAAATATGGAATACCTAGCCCACCACCAAAGTTTACAAATTCAATACTTACATCTAATTTATTTTTAATTTCAATTACTAAATCAAACATCATATTAGCTGTTTCAATAAAAAAATCAGGATTAAGCTCATTTGAGATAATCATAGTATGAAGACCAAAACGCTTAACATCTTTTTCTTTCATAATTTTGTAGGCTTCAAATATTTGATCTTTGGTTAATCCATATTTTGCCTCTTCAGGGTTTCCTATAATTTCATTTCCAGCACGAAGAGGTCCTGGATTGTATCTAAAAGAAATACTTTCTGGAATCCCTATATGCTTTTCAATATAATCTATATGGCTAATATCATCTAAATTAATAATAGCCCCAAGTTCTACAGCCTTTTTATATTCAAAAGCAGGCGTATTATTAGAAGTAAAAATTATTTCATTGCCCTTTAAGCCGACCTTTTCACTTAAAATTAATTCTGCAATCGAACTACAATCGGCTCCTACTCCTTCTTCTTGAAGAATCTTCATAATATATGGATTAGGAGTAGCCTTTACTGCAAAATATTCTTTAAATTTAGGTGCCCAAGAAAATGCTTTAATTAAATTTCTTACATTTTCTCTAATTGCCTGTTCATCATAAATATGGAAAGGGGATCCATATTCATCAATTATCTTTTCTATTTGTTCTTTAGTAAAAGGTAGGGTCTTTTTTGCCATCTTATTTCCTCCTCAAAAATGTCTCTATATTAATGTAACTAACTCTCTTTTTATATTAATATAACTTACTAACTCTATATTTTTTATAGTAAATATTTCCTCGAGTTACTGCTTTATAGTAAACCTTTTTCTTGTTGCTCCTTTTTTCCTTGTTCTCGAGCTTTTTTCATTTCTGAAAAGTCAATAATCTTTTCATTTGAGGCAGCTTGAATCTCTGTATTTTTAACATTAAGAGAATTATGATTAGTAGTTTTAAATTTATCATATTTAATCAAATTATCTACATCTGTCTTATTTGAATTTTTATTATTTATTTCTTTATTATTTAAACCTATCTCTTTTTCACCTATTTTGCTTAAAGATTGTGGCTTTAATTTATTCTTTTGCAGGTTCTTCAAATACTTCTTATTATTAATCTTAAATCTATTTTTAAGTTTTAGTTTGTTGGTTATCTGCAACCTGTTCTTAATGTTTTCTTTGATTTCATTTCTGCGTTTTTCTCGATATTTTTCTTTTATTTCTATAATATCTTTATTCTTATTATTTGTGATGTTTTTATTATTTTCACTATTATTGATATTTTCTCGTTTAAGTTCTATTTCCTGTTGCTGCATCTTTTCTGTATATTTAATATATCTATAAATATCTGTTAGACCCAAAAACCCAAAGATTATAAAGGATAATCCAATAAGATATCCTGTCAATGATAGTTGGTCTTGATAATTTATATTTATACTTACTATCCCTACTATAACAAAGATAAGTTGAAATAAATAATAAAAAATTAGCAGTTTAGAGCGATGAATATACAAAAATTCTTCCCATATATCACTAGCCTTATTTTTTCTAACCTTATTAAGCTCATATCCACCTCTTACAATAAATAGCGCAAAAATAAAAAATAAAGATTTACCTGAGGTTTGAAGATAATCCATAGTTAAACATAATATTCCGCCTAAAATTAAGATTAGACTATAAATTGACCTTAGTATATTTGCTATATTCATTTATTACCGACTCCTTTGCCTTGTAGTCCTTACTCTCTATTCGCCTAGGCTTAAAAAGTTCCTTCTTTTTCATGCTTTTCTGCTTTTATATCTTGGATAAACCTATTTTTATTGTGTTAACTAAAGGTTATCTAAACATTGAAACCTAAATTATGATAATAAAGTATTTGCAAATTTTAATTACAATATTGATAGTATCTACTTAATTTTTGTTCTAACTCATTGAAATTAAAAAATCTACCTTGTCGTAAGATTTCCCTGCCCTCTAAAAAGAAAACAACTACTGGCACCGTAAAAATTGAATATTCTCCTGTAACCTCTAATACTTCTGGTACTTCTATTTTTGCAACTTTAATATGTGGAAAACTTTTCAATAAGTTTTGTAGTTGATTCCACACGCTCACGCACACTGAACATTCTACCGAGCTAAAATAAAGCATTGCACACTCATTATTATGTATAAAATCCTCTGTTTCATGCACCGACATCAACTTATTCATAAAAGATTCTCCTTTTTGATTTATTTATGTTTTAAAAGTTTCTTGCAAGATAATAATTGTATAAAAAACCTCCGTAATCAATTTTTAAAATTAATTATGGAGGTTTTTTTATTTGAAATTTTTCAGCAACTACTTAGATTAAACAACTTTAGTCGTCCAGTCTTCTACATTCCAAATATCTGTAACAATATCCTCATAAAATTCTGGTTCGTGGGATACTAAGAGAACTGTTCCTTTAAAGGCTTTGATAGCTCTTTTTAATTCTTCTTTGGCATCTACATCTAAGTGATTGGTAGGCTCATCCAGGACTAAAAAATTAATTTGTTTAAGCATTAATTTACATAGTCTAACTTTAGCATTTTCACCACCACTTAAAACCTTCATCTTACTCGTAATGTGTTCATTAGTTAACCCACATTTAGCTAGGGCTTGACGCACTTCAAAATTTGTAAGATTAGGATACTCGTCCCATACTTCTTCTAAGGCAGTTTTGTCCCCATTTTCTTTATCCTCTTGTTCAAAATACCCTGGGAAAAGATATTCACCTAACTTAACTTGACCTGCAAAAGGCTTAATTATGCCAAGCAAGGTTTTTAATAATGTTGATTTACCCAATCCATTTACTCCTTTAATGGCTATTCTCTGTCCTCTTTCTAAAGAAACATTTAAAGAAGTTGTTAAGGCGGAGTCATAACCTAAGACTAAATCCTTGGCTTCAAAAATATATTTTCCTGCTGCTCTTGCTTCTTTAAACCTAAACTCAGGTTTAACCTTTTCACGTGGTTTTTCTATTCTTTCCATTTTGTCTAATTGCTTTTGTCTACTTTTTGCACGCCCTGTCGTAGATATCCTTGCCTTATTACGCGCTACGAAATCTTCTAATCTTTCTACTTCCTTTTGTTGCTTTTCATATGCCTTTAATTGTTGTTCTTTTTTTAATAGGTGCATTCTCATAAATTCTTCATAATTAGCTGTATACCTAGTTAAAATTGCATTTTCTACATGATAAATTACATTTACAACTTCATTCATAAAAGGAACATCATGCGATACTAGGATAAAGCTATTTTCATAATCTTTTAAATACCTTTTAAGCCATTCAATATGTTCCACATCTAAATAGTTAGTCGGCTCATCGAGAATTAAAATGGTTGGATTCTGCAGTAAGAGTTTAGTTAATAAAACCTTTGTTCTCTGACCACCACTTAAATCATCTACATCTTTATCTAATCCGATCTCACCTAGACCTAATCCATTAGCAACTTCTTCAATTTTAGCATCAATTGTATAAAAACCACTCGTTTCTAGAATGCCTTGAATTTCTCCTGTATCTTCCATGATTTTATCCATTTCATCGCTACTTGCTTCAGCCATTTTATCATATAAACTTAACATTTCTGCTTCTAAATCAAACATACCCTGAAAAGCTTCACGTAACACTTCTCTAATACTTTGCCCCTTAGCTAAAGAAGTATGCTGATCTAAATAACCTACTGTAACACGATTAGACCATTCAACCTTCCCAGCATCCGGCATGATATCACCTGTAATTATTTTTAAAAAGGTAGTTTTACCTTCTCCATTAGCTCCTACTAATCCAACATGTTCCCCTTTTAATAAACGAAATGAGGCATCTTCTAAAATTTTCCTGCCCCCAAAATCATGACTAACATTTTCTACTAATAATACACTCATGGTTAATCTCCTCTATATATAAAATTACTCTAGTAGTATATCATCTTTAAAAAAGAAGAGCGACTTTAAATTCATGATTTAAAGTCGCTCCTTTTTATACCTTAAACTTCCCTACTAATTTAATTAATCTATCTGCTACTTCTGCTTGCTTCTGAGTTACATGAGCTACTTCTTCTAAGGCCTTTGTCGTTTCACCTATGTTATTTGCAATATCTTGCGTACCTGCGTTGGCATTTTCTACCGTAGTAGCAATTTGATCCATAGCCATACTAGCTTCGTCGGTAGAATCTTTAATCTGATCAGCTTTATTTTTAAATTCCTCTACTATCCCTGCTAAATAATCAGAATCATTTTGATATTGCTCTCCTGTACCAAGCATAAGTTTGTAATCTGCTCCAACCTTTTCTACCATGAACTTCAAAATTCCGTTTGTATCTTCGGCTAAATTCTTAAATGCATCTTGCACTTGATCAATAATTGGACTAATTTCTCCTACAGTTTGTTTAGATTGTTCAGCTAACTTTCTTACTTCCTCAGCTACCACTGAAAAACCACGTCCTTGTTCTCCTGCCCTGGCTGCTTCGATTGCTGCATTTAAGGCTAATAGATTAGTTTGCTCAGCAATGTCTGAAATTACCTTAGTCATTTGCACTACTTTTTCCACTACCTTACCTTGTTCTAAAGATTTTAAAATTGCCGCCTGTCTTTGACTAAATAACGCGTTGGTATCTTCAAGTGCAGCCTGAGCATCCTTTGTAAACTTTTCTGCCCTTTGCTTAATTTTACTTGCTTCTTCACTTCCTGTACTTGCTCTTTTAGCTAGATCTATGGCAGATGTATTAATATCAGCTGAAATTGCTGATACTTCTTCTGTTGAAGCACTTGTTTCTTCTACCCCTGCTGCTATTTCTTGACTACTTGAAGTAATATTTTGCGTTTGACCTGCTATTTCTTCAATATTAGCTGATAATTCTTCGCTTGAAGCGCTTAGCTTCACAGCATCTGCTTTTATGTCCTCCACTAAATCTCGTAAATTATCAGACATTCTTTGGAAATTACCAGCTAACCTTCCAACCTCATCTGTACCCTTTACCTCTATATCTACATCTAAATTACCTTCTGCTATTTCATTAGTTAATTTATTTAACTCTCCTAAAGGGCGCAGTGAATATCTTACCATAAAGAAAATTACTAAACTTATGACAATTACAATTATTGCTCCAATTAAGGCATTTTGCCTAGTATCTTTAATAATTGGTGCAGTTAAAATCTCCTTTGGAACGGAAATCGCAATTGACCAATTTGTTAACTTAACCGGGTGATAAAAAATAACCTTTTGTAATCCGCCAAATTCCGCTTCACCATACCCCGTCTCGCCTTTAACCATTTTAGTGAAAATATTATTAATATCCCCTTTAATGTCTAAACTTTGCGTAAGCACTAATTTTTCATCAGGATGGTCAATAAAAGTACCATCCTCACCTAACATAAATATTAAATCTCCCTCGAAATTTTGCATGGAGCTTATTATTTCGTTTACTTCTTTTAAACTTAAGTCTACAGCTAATAAGCCTAGAAATTTATCTCCTTGATAAATGGGTCTACTCATAGTAACAATTCTATCTTTAGTATCGACATCTATATAGGGCTTGGCAAAATAAATATCATTTTTTGCCTTCCCCTCAATATACCATGGTCTTTGCGTACAATCATAATCATCATCAGGAATCCAACCGGACATAGCTATATTAGATTTACTAATTTCTGAAGCTATATAAATATCTATTACTTGAGGATCATTATCAGAAAGTCGTTTTGTTAAATTTATAAATCTATCATATTCAGGTGTTCCTAAATAGGCTGAAAGGTCACGCCCCTCCATTTTGCTGGCTAAGTTAATTATTTCATTACTATTTGCCATAGTTAAAAGGCTAACATATTTATTAAAATATGCTTGAATTTCCGCTGAAGCAGCTCTTACCCCTAAGCTTCCTTCGGCTTCTACTTCCTCCCAGACTGCCTTTTCCATTTGAGTATTACCTAATACAATCATCGTAGAAAATCCAATTATTAAAAGTATTACTGTCGGTATAATTAACTTACTTGCTAAATGATTCCGAAACCATTTCATCATTATTTCCCCCTTGAAATATCTTATAATAATACAAAAAAAGGCCACCAATAATAAGCACACAATTAATGTGTTTTTATCATTGGCAGCCTGGCAGCCATAGCCTTAAGCTTTAGACCCATAGCTTTGCGTCTCATCTTTTCAAATGATTTGCCCTTATCCATGTATACGTTATTTATCAATTGGAATGTTGTTCTATTATAATTCAAATTTATCCATATGTATAGTGTATTTCCAATTATTTAGATTTATTTACGCAGTTTCAGCTTGAAAAATATTCTTAACTATATATTTACTTTTAACTCTAAATAGATTATTAAATCTAAGTTTATGCCCTTATTGCTTGATTAATTACTAAATATTTTTAATGTATTAGCTTTCTTCTTTAACATTTTTGCTTATTTTTTTATTTTCTTCTATTTCCTCGGCTAATTGAGTTAAATAAGCCCAGCGATCCATTTTTTCTTCTAATTCCTTTTCTAGTTCTTGCTGCTTATTTGTTAATTCTTCTAGTAAAACATAATTACTACCGGCTATATTGATTTCCTCCGAAACCTTTTCTAATTCTTCTTCCATTTGTGTAATAATATCTTCAATTTGCTCAAACTCTTTTTGCTCTTTATAGGTTAACTTTAATACTGGCTCTTTTGTCTTTAGTAGAGGATCCTTTTTTTCTTTGATTATTATTTTTTCCTCTGATATCTCATTAATGCTTTTATACTCTAAATACTCTGAATAATTACCCACGAAGGTTTTAATAATTCCCCCTTCTTGATAAGCAAAAATATTTTCAGCTACCTTATCTAAAAAATAGCGGTCATGAGATACTGCAATTACTACCCCTGGAAATTCATCTAAATAATTTTCTAAAATAGTTAAAGTTTCAATATCTAAATCATTCGTTGGCTCATCTAGTAATAAAACATTAGGAGCCTGCATTAATACTCTTAATAGATATAATCTTCTCTTTTCTCCACCCGAAAGCCTGGCAATGGATGTCCACTGTTTTTCAGGGGGAAATAAGAATTTCTCTAACATTTGTGAAGCACTAATTAAGTTACCTTCCCCGTCTGGTAAGAACTCTGCTACTTCTTTAATATATTCGATAACACGTAAATCTTCTTTAATTTCATAGTTCTCTTGGAAAAAACAACCTAATTTCACTGTTTGACCAATTTCTAAAATTCCACTATCTGCAGTTATTCGCTCTGCTATTATATTTAAAAGAGTTGATTTACCTATTCCATTAGGACCAATAATTCCCACTCTACTATCTCCTGTGAAAATATAACTAAAATCATCTATAACATTTTGATCATTAAATTTTTTGCTTATATTTTCAAGTTCTATAACCTTTTTACCTAGTCTACTTGCTACTGCCTTAATTTCTAATTTGTCTTTATGTAAATCTAATTTTGAATCTTTTAAATCTTCAAATCTATCAATACGCGCCTTTTGCTTTGTTCCTCTTGCCCTAACCCCTCTTTTAATCCAAGCTAATTCATTTCGAAAGATATTTTGTCTTTTTAACTCAGAGCTTTCCGCACTTTGCTGTCTTTCTACTTTCTTTTCTAGAAAATAAGAATAATTGCCTGTATATTTATAGACCTTTCCCTTATCGATTTCAACGATATTATTAATTACCCTATCTAGAAAATATCTATCATGGGTAACCATAATTAATGCACCTTTATAACCTTTTAAATATTCTTCTAGCCAATCAATTGTTTGATTATCTAAATGATTTGTCGGTTCATCTAAAATTAATAAATCACAGGGACTAATTAAGGCACTAGCTAAGGCAATTCTTTTTCTTTGCCCACCAGAAAGAATTCCTACTTTTTTTTCAAAATCTGTTACTCCTAATTTAGTAAGTACAGTCTTTGCTTCACTTTCTATTTGCCAAGCCTTTAAGTCATCCATCTTTTGACTAAGAGAAAGAAGTTTTTGCTGTAGCTTCGTATCACTTGGATTATTATTAACCTTATTCATGGTTTCTTCATAGTCTCTTAAAACTTTCATTAGGGGTGAGTTTCCTTTAAAGACTTGCTCTAAAATGGTAGCTTCATCATCAAAATCAGGATTTTGAGACATAAACTCTAAGCGTAGGTCGCTTTTTTTAATAATATTTCCTTTATCGATACTCTCAGTACCAGCAATAATTTTTAAAAGGGTAGTTTTGCCCGTTCCATTAATCCCTAAAAGACCAATCTTTTCTCCTTCATCTATCCCAAAAGTAATATTATCTAAAATATTCCTATCTCCAAAAGACTTCTCAATACCTTCCATCATCAGTAAACTCATCTTTTCACATATCCTTTACTAAAAATTATATTTACATAAAACTGCTTTAATTGCTAAATAATCTACCTCTGTTGGTAGTTCTTCTTTTATCGGTCGTAACTTTTCTGCTCCTACTTTTTCAATAATATTTAAAATTTGCTTTTCATATCCATCAGGAATAAACGAATCTAAGTCTACTTCTAAGCCTTCTTCAGCACATTTAATGATATGATTGCCTATTGTACTTTCTGTAAAACCACGTTCTTTTGCAATTTCCTCTAACGCTTTACCCTGCTTGTACATGTCTAAACTAATTATATGGCTAGCATTTTTATCTATGCTTCCTTTTTTCGATGGTTTAGGTTTTTTCTTAATTTCTTCATTATTTATCCCATTCTCTTCTACATAATTATTTATTGCACTTATAAATTCCTGCCCATACTTTTCTGCCTTTTTTTCACCAATACCTTTAATATTGAGCAGATTTTCTTTGTCCCTTGGTAAAAAAGTACACATTTCATGCAGGGTACTATCGGCAAAGATTATATAAGGTGGAACATTTTCTTGATTTGAAATTTCTTTACGAACACTACGCAACACATCAAATAAAGAAAAATCAGGTGCTTGTTCTCTTTTTTGTTTAGGTACCTTTTGCATTACCTTTTCTTCGTCTTTTAAGACCTTAATTCCTTTTAAGGTTAAGCGTACCACTGGATATTGATCCTCAGTTAAACATAGATAACGATCCGCTATTAATTTATTAGTCATGTTTTTTATTTCTGTTTCTTTATATTCAGCCATAATGCCATAAGTAGAAAGCCTATCTAAACCAAAACTTAATACCTTTTTATTTTTAGATCCCTTAAGGGTAAGGGCAATAACGGTTACACCAAATCTTTCTTTAATACGTACAACACATGACAATATTTTTTTTGCTTCTAATGTAATATCCACTAACTCACTATCATCATTGCAAATACTACAATTATCACAGCTATTAGCTATATTTTCTTCACCAAAATATTCTAAAATAAACTTTCGTAGACATGAAGAAGTATAGCAATAATCTACCATTTGTTGCAGTTTGGTATATTCTAGCTTTTGCCGCTCCATGCTCATAGATTGCTCAATTAAAAATTTTTGAATTACTACATCTTGAGGAGCAAATAATAAAATACATTCACTAGGCTCTCCATCCCGACCAGCCCTTCCAGCCTCTTGATAATAACTCTCCATACTCTTAGGTAAATTATAATGAATCACATACCGAACATTAGATTTATCTATACCCATCCCAAAGGCATTTGTTGCCACAATAATATCTAAATCATCATAGATAAAGGCATCTTGACTCATTTTTCGTTCTTCTTGATTTAAACCAGCATGATATTTACCCGCTTTAAAACCTTTTTCAATTAAGAATTCCGTTAAGCTATCTACTTCTCTGCGAGTTGCTGCATAAATTATCCCTGTTTGACCTTTATTTTGCGTGACATAATTTAAAATAAACTTATCCTTATTTTCTCCCCGTAAAACTGAAAAAGATAGATTTTCTCTGTTAAACCCGGTCACATAAACCTGGGGATTTTTTAATTCTAATAGACCAGTTACATCATCTTTTACCTCTTTAGTTGCAGTTGCGGTAAAGGCTGTAATAATTGGCCTCTTAGGTAATTTATTTATAAAACTTGTAATCAAGCGATAACTAGGCCTAAAATCATGTCCCCACTGAGAAACACAATGCGCCTCGTCAATAGCAATTACAGAAATTTTAAGTCGATGTAAAATATAATTAAATTCTTCTATATTTAAACGTTCAGGAGCAATATATAAAAGCTTGTACTCACCTTGCTGGGTTCTTGAAATTCTCTCTTCTACTTCTACTCCACTTAATGAACTATTGATATAAGTAGCCCCTATACCCATACTATTTAAACCATCTACTTGATCCTTCATTAAAGAAATTAATGGAGAAATAACGAGGGTTACCCCTTCTAATAGCAGAGCAGGTATTTGATAGCATACGGACTTTCCAGCGCCTGTTGGCATAATAGCAAAGGTATCATTTCCAGCTAGAATATTTATAATAATCTCTTCTTGCCCTTTACGAAAAGTATCATATCCATAATATTTTTTTAATATTGCTTTAGCCTTTTCTAACATTACAGATTTCTCCTTTTTCTCATTGTCTCTCTATAGTATAACATTTATACATCTAATGCTAATTTGAAATTAATGTCTATGTATAAATAAAATAAAACTAGGAAAACATAAAACTGAAAAGGTTCTTTAAGAACTAACAAAAAACTTAAAATTAGGTTTTTAACTTATGAAAGGCGGGATAAATTGGATAGTCAAATGTTTTGTTATCAATGCGAACAGACTATTGGTGGTAAAGGTTGCGTTAAAGGAGGTAATTGCGGAAAGAGTGTAACAATCGCTAATTTACAAGACGTTTTAATTCATCAACTAAAAGGTATTGGTTTTTATGGTCAGAAAATGCTTGATAAAGGAATGTCTATTGAGCAAGGAGTACATAAATTTATTGTTGATTCTATGTTTTCTACTTTAACCAATGTTAACTTTGATGAAACTAGATTTGTAGAGTACATTAAAAAGGCTGATAAAATAAAAGAAGATTTAAAACAAAGATTAGGTGATATCCCTGGAGGAGTACCCGAAGGAGCTAATTATCGTCCTCCAGAAAAGGTAGAGGATATCATAGCAGATGCAGAAAAGGTCGGAGTTATGTCTGATGAATCCATAGACATGGATGTTCGTTCTTTAAGAGAATTACTTATTTACGCTTTTAAAGGAATGGCGGCTTATGCTCATCATGCTTTAGTTTTAGGTAAATATGATGATGAAGTATATCGTTTCTTTTATAAAGGACTTTCTGCGGCTTTAGATAAAAATACAACTACTGAGGACTTATTAAACTTAAATATGGAACTAGGTAAGACAAATTATAAGTGCATGGAATTATTAGATGCCGCTAATACAGGAACTTATGGACATCCTGAGCCTACAGAAGTTTTAGTTACCAGGAAAAAGGGACCATTCATCATTGTTTCGGGTCATGATTTAAAAGATTTAAAACAAATACTAGAACAAACTGAAGGAAAAGGGATAAATATCTATACTCATGGTGAAATGATCCCTTGTCATGGATATCCTGAACTTAAAAAACATAAACACTTAGTAGGTAACTTTGGTGGTGCTTGGCAAGATCAACAAAAAGAATTTGATGGAATCCCAGGTTGTGTTTTAATGACTACTAATTGCTTACAAAAACCACGTGAAAGTTATAGGGACAGACTTTTTACAACTAGTATAGTAGGCTGGCCTGATACTCCTCACATTAACGAAGAAAATGGGAAAAAAGATTTTACTCCTATTATCAATAAAGCCCTAGAATTAGGTGGTTTTCCTGAAGATGAACCTGAAAAGAAAATCATCGTGGGCTTTGGGCATAATGCCGTATTAAGTAATGCTGATAAAATTGTTGATGCTGTCAAAAAAGGAGCTATTAGACACTTTTTCTTAATTGGTGGCTGTGACGGAGCTAGACCAGGTCGTAATTATTATACTGAATTTGCCGAAAAAACACCTAAAGACACTCTCATTTTAACCTTAGCATGTGGTAAATATCGTTTTAATAAATTAGACTTTGGAATGATTGGGGACTTCCCAAGACTCTTAGATGTGGGACAATGTAATGATTCCTACTCAGCTGTGAGAATTGCTACAGCTTTAGCAGAAGCTTTTGAGTGTGGAGTTAATGAATTACCTTTATCTTTAATTATTTCTTGGTATGAACAAAAGGCAGTAGCTATTCTATTAACCCTTTTATCTTTAGGAATTAAGAATATCTATTTAGGACCAACATTACCAGCATTCTTAACGCCTAATGTTCTACAAGTATTAATAGATAAATTCGATCTTAAACCAATCTCAACTCCAGATGAAGAATTAAAAGTAATCTTAGGTTAATAAAATAAAGTAGGGGATTTTACCTAAATTTAATCCCCTACCTTTATTTAATAACTTATTCATTTAACCACTTACCCACTTAAACACTTACCCTTTATACCTTGAATTTATTTACTAACTCCCCTAATTCATTGGTGAGCCTATTTTGTTGTTCGGCAATTCTAGCTACATCTTCTGTGGCAGAAGATGCTTCGGCTGTATTTGTGGTAATTTCTTGAGTACTTGAATTTACCTCTTCGATTGTCGCAGCAAGAGACTCCATAGCTTTACTAGCATCTTCTGTATTTTGCATAATTTGCGTGGCATTATCCATGAACTTTTGTACTAGGTTCTTCACAATATCCGTATCATTGGAATAATGAACTCCTGTTTCAATAGCAAAATCATAATCCTTCATGATCTTTTCATCAATAAAGTTTAATACACCATTGGAATTAGTTGCAAGATTATCAAAGGCAGCTTGCACCTTTTTAATCACCGGTTCTATTTTAGCCACAGTTTCACTGGATTGTTCAGCAAGTTTACGCACCTCATCAGCTACTACCGCAAATCCTTTACCATGCTCTCCTGCTCTAGCTGCTTCAATAGCTGCATTTAAGGCTAAAAGATTGGTTTGCTCGGCTATATTAGAAATAATTTCAGCCATATCTGCAATTTCAGTTACAACCTTTCCTTCTTCTAAGGCCTTTAGGATATCCGAGTGTTTTTCTTGATATAAGTTCGTGGCTTCATCTCGGGATTTTTCTATATCATTTTTCAACTTTTCTGCCCTAACTTTAATTTCTTCCAAATATCCTTGACTATTTTCTGCTTCTTTTACTAAATCTGCGCTAGCTATACTTATTTCATGTGCTGAAGCACTTACTTGTTCACTACTAGCACTTGCCCCTTCTATTCCTCCGGCCACTTCCTCTAAATTTGCACTAATATTTTGACTTTGAGAAGAGATTTCTTCAATCGTAGCCGAAATTTCTTCACTGGCTAAACTTAAATTATTAGTGTCCCCCATAATCTTTGTAATCATCTCTTGAGTATCTTCAATAAACTGATCAAAATATGTCGAAAGTTCCCCTATTTCGTCTTTCGAAGTAATATTTACTCTTTTAGTTAAATCCCCCTCACCTTCTGAGATATCTTTTAAGATAACAGTCATATCGTTAATCGGTTTTCTAATCATTCTAGCTAAAAATGTACCTAGAATTATTGCCATAATTATAGCTACCCCAGTGGTAGCCACTATAGATTTAATTCCTGTTATATACGTTTCTTTACTTTCTCCCATCGCCTTTTCAATTAAGCTTTGATTTAAGTTCATGATTTCCTGTGAAATATCATAGACCTTAATCGTATGTGCTCTATTTGTAAGGGATACTTTTAAAATCTGCGCATCTAAGTTTACAATTCGAGGATCACTATCATTTAATCTGAAGCTATTAGATCATCTCGTTGCTTTGACATCTCCACCACAGATTCCACACCTTTGTTCCAGGCATTCCATTCAGGAATAAAACTTTCCCATAATTGTTTATCGGTTGCTGTTTTTGTCGCCTTATCGTAATCAGCAAAGGCTATCTGAGCTTGTTCTAAATATTTAGCAATATGATCATACTGTGCCTTTCGCACATCCCTTTCCATCATACATTCATTAATTAATCCCCGTTCACCCACGGTAACATCCTTTACAGATGCATGTAGTACAGTTGTGTAAGTATAGTTAGGCAAATACTTACTTTCAATGGCAGATGCATCCTGCATAATATCTTGCATAGAATAAAAGTCGCTATAGGCCGAAATTCCCAAAATAAAAATAACTACCAGAAAACAAATGAGGATTTTGGTCCCAATCTTTAAGTTTTTAAACCAGCTCATGTCAAATTTCTCCTTTAAATTGGTATTTAATATATAATGTGAAGAAACTTGCTTACTGGTTACTTGAATTATTTTTTTGTCGTATTTAGTAGTAATAAATTATTATAGATAATCCTACACTACAGATAAGACTTTCACAAAAAAAATCAGGCTTTCACCTGATTTAAGAATTAACCCACCATCTTTCCTTGTGCTTGCTTTGATATTCTAATAGACTATGCTCTTTACGCAAGCTTTTCATTAAGGATACGATACTTAAAAGAATTATAAACATAAAAGGAAAAGCAGCTAAAATTGAAATTGTTTGCACCATTTCTAATCCCCCTGCCATTAGTAACACAATGGTCAAGGTTCCTTGAATAATTCCCCATACTAATTTGCGAGAGTTTTTTGGATTTAAGTTTCCATTTGAAGAAAGCATTCCAAGGACAAAAGTAGCTGAGTCAGCTGAAGTTATGAAGAATGTACCTAAAAGAAGGATTGCCAAAATTGAAATTATCGTCCCAAATTGATAATTATTCATTAAAACAAATAATGCAGTTTCCGTTTGCTGTACTGCTAACTGAGCCGTACTTGCATCTACATCAAGGGCAAAGGAACCAAAAACAGCAAACCAAACGCAACATAAAAAAGAAGGAACGAGTAAAACACCCACTAAAAATTGTCTAATAGTTCGACCACGGGAAATCCTCGCTATAAAAACTGCTACTGGAGGCGCCCAGGCAATCCACCAACCCCAATAAAAAAATGTCCAGCTTTCATACCACTTACCCGATGCTAAAAAATTATTATTTGACGTTAGTAAATCCTTACCATAAAACACTAATCCATCCATAAAATTTACTGCCATCTTCATAGTAGGTCCAATAATAATAGCTAAGCCAAGTAAGATTGCCGCTAAAGTTAGATTAAAATTTGAGATCTTTTGAATTCCGTTATCTAATCCTTGCGCTGCAGAAATTAAAAAGGCAATGGTAACCATGACAATAATAATTAATTGTATAAATACATTTTCAGGGACATTAAATAAATAATTTAACCCAGCATTTATTTGTAATGTTCCTAATCCTAATGTCGTTACAACTCCAGCTATGGTTGCAAAAATTGTGAAGATATCAACGATGATTTTTATAATAGGTCTATCACCTAGAATTGGGTGTAGCACACTACTTATTAAAGCTGGCTTCTGTTTTCTGAATTGAAAATATGCTAATGCAAGAGCAAGCACTGCATAACACGACCATGCTGAAATACCCCAATGTAAAAATGACTTTCCTAAAGCAAAACTTTTTGCCTGAGAAGTCATAGGTTCCATATTCATTGGATTTAAGTAATGATTGAGGGGTTCTGCCACACCCCAAAAAATTAAACCAATCCCCATACCAGCACTAAATAACATGGATAACCAAGACAAAAAAGAATATTTAGGCTTTTCATCATTTTTACCCAATCTTATATTTCCATACTTACTAAGCATTAACCAAATAGAAAAATATATTAATATCAACACTACCCCTGCATATATCCAACTAAAATTGGCCAATAAAAAATCTAGGGCATTTTGAGAGGCACTAGCAAAGGTATCAATATTTAAAAGAGTAAAAAATATTATTATAATTATTGTCCCAAGTGACCCCCAGTAAACTATATTATCTTTGATTTTTTGAATCACAGTATCCCTCCATTATTATTTAAAATTTACTATAATTTATCTTATACTAGCTTTCACAATACACCCTGCAACCCTATATTAATATGTAGGTTGTCATAATCATATTTTTATTGTAACATATGATTTTTTCGTCTTAAAGGGATTTGCTTAAATAACTTAAAATCAGAATAAATTTTTAGCTATCAATTTATATTTCTATATATAAAAAAGATCCTTAGGTCAATTATTCCTAAGAATCCTTTTACATTTAATTTATATTTTCTTGTAACTTTACCTTAAGCATTTTCCTATTTTATAAATTCTGCACCATATTGATCTCTTAATTCTCTTGTTTTAGCTTCATAGACTTCATTTTGTTTAGTTGCCATTAATCCTGGTTTGATATCTTCTTTTACTTCGTCAAAGGTTTTCATCCCTGCATCCTTTTTATCAATTACATAAATAATATGATAGCCAAATTGAGATTTAACTGGATTACTTAAATCACCAGGGTTTAGTTTTTCAAAACACTGAACATCGAATTCAGGAACCATTTGACCACGACCAAAGTATCCTAAATCCCCACCATTTTTACTTGAAGAACAAGTAGAATATTTTTTAGCTGCTTCTTGGAAATCTAGTCCATCTAAAAGCTCTGCTAGAATTTCTTTAGCCTTTTCTTCTGTGTCCACTAAAATGTGAGCAGCTCTTGCGCTTTCATCATTTTTGAAAAACTGTGGATTATTATTATAATGATCTTCAATTTCTTGATCGGTCACAGTAATACCATTGATTAATTTACTTACTGCATATTGTTTTAAAAGTTCCACTTTTGCTAATTCTAATTCCTTTTGGAAAACATCATCTTTTTCTAAATTATTATCTACTGCATATAAATATAGAATTTCATGATTCACAAGTTCACTTAAAATTCTATCTCTTCCATCTTGGTCCATAAATTGCATAGATCTTTGAGGACCCATTTCATTTAAAAAGGTATCTATATCCGCATTTGTAAATTCTTTATCTTTTACTCTCGCAATTACTTTATTTTGATCCATTTATAACTCCCCTTTTTCTCATAACTGATGTTATGTTATCAAATAAATTATAAGTTGTCTAATCATTTATTGCTTATTTCCTAATAAATGAGTGATAAATTGACTTGCTGTCCTACCTGAACGTCCATGATGCCATAATTCCCATTTTAGAGCTTGATTTCTTAATTCATCCCCAGGTAAATCAACCATGTTTTTCTTAGCTAATTCTTCTACAATCTGTAGAAATTCTTCTTGATTAGGAGATCCATATGTTATCGATATGCCAAAGCGGTCTGCCAAGGATAACTTTTCTTGTTCTGTATCTGACATATGTAATTCTCCATGAGCATTTTCTCTGTCACTCCAATTTTCCTTAATTAAATGCCTACGGTTAGAGGTTGCATAAATTAACACATTATCGGGCCTTAATTCTAAGCTTCCTTCAATAATTGCCTTTAGGTGCTTATACTCTACTTCAAAATCTTCAAATGACAAATCATCCATAAAAATAATGAAATACAGGCCTCGTCCGCGAATAGATTTAATTAATTCAGGAAAGTATGTTAATTGATCCTTCGACAATTCAATTAAGCGCAAGCCCTTGCTGCAATATTTATTTCCTAAGGCTTTTACAGAAGAAGACTTTCCTGTTCCTTTATCCCCAAACAAGAGAACATTATTAGCCTTTTTTCCAGTTAAAAAGCTATCTGTATTCTTTATTAAGATATTTTTTTGATACTCATAACCAATTAAATCCTCAAAGGTAATAGGATCAACATCATTTATCCCCAATAAACCTTTCCCGGGAATAAAGCGAAACGAAACATATCTACATAGTTGTCCACAACCTGTGGAGAAATAATACATATTCAGTGTTTTCACTAATCCCATTGTGGATATCTTTGTTGAAAACAACTCCTTTAATTGCTTAACTGTACTTATATACATCTTATTCACGTTATTATCCACAAAGGTGTGTGTATAATTGTTAATAACTTTACTTTCATCTCCAATAATGTTACTAACCCAATCCCAGTCATAATTATACAATTTTTTTAGAATGTGCAAATCCTTTTCTGTTAATTTCAGTAAGTCCTCGCTAATGTTCTCACCAATGCGCTCACTATTTAAACTAAATATATTTTCATCTTGTAAAATTAAATGGATAATATACTCTTTCCATAAATCTGTGGATAAACTTAATTCATCTACCTTTTGTAATAATAGAGCACATAATTCATAATACTCGTCATTTAATTCTTCTTTATTTCCTTTGGCAATTAAATCAGCTATTCTTTGCACCTTTTGTACTAATTCATCTTGTAAAATTCCACGGTAAATAATTAATTGATTTAAATCTCGTAAAATATACATTACCCCCGTTTACTTTTAGTAAATATAAGTACACAAATGTTAAGTAGCAATTTATAGTGTTTATTTTTCGTTATTTAATTCGTTTAAATCAAATGGCGTTTCTTGATATACATAATAGTTTAACCAGTTAGAAAATAATAAATTTGCATGTCCACGCCATCTCACAATAGGTTCTTTCGTTGGATCATCATTTGGATAATAATTTATCGGTACCTTTACATCCATTCCCTTATTAATATCTCGGTCATATTCCCATTTCAAAGTCAAAGGATCGTATTCAGCATGACCTAAAGCAAAAATTCTTCTACCATCTTTGCTAGCTACTAAATAAAGTCCTGCATCCTTTGATTCACATAATATTTTTAGCTCCGATATTTTTTCTACATCTTCCCTTTTTACCTCAGTATGTCTAGAATGTGGGATATAGAAAATATCATCAAACCCTTGCACTAATTTGCATTTAGTATTCGCAACAGTATGTTCAAATACACCAAAAACCTTTTCATCTACTGGATATTTAGGAATACCATAATGATGATAAAGACCAGCCTGAGCGCCCCAGCAAATATGAATAGTTGAAAAAACATTGGTTTTTGTAAAGTCCATGATTTTAGTTAATTCATTCCAATAATCAATTTCATTAAATTCCATGGTTTCTACTGGAGCTCCTGTAATAATCATGCCATCATATTTTTTATCTTTAATGTCATCAAAGTTCTTATAAAAACTCACTAAATGTTCAGGAGCTGTATTTTTTGATTCATGACTTTCCATGCAAATAAAATCAACCTCTAACTGAATCGGAAAGTTACTCAATAATCGTAATAACTGCGTTTCTGTCACAATTTTAGTTGGCATTAAATTTACTATTCCTATTTTAAGAGGACGAATATCTTGATGTATCGCCCTAGTATCATTCATTACAAATATATTTTCATTTAAAAGTATTTCTGTAGCCGGCAAATTCTGCGGTATAATAACTGGCATGTGCCTCATCCTTCCTTTTTCAATTAAATAAGCAATTAATAATTGAGATATTTCTTATCTACGTAAATAAGCTCGAACAAATAAAAGGAAGGAGCTACATGCCTTCAGGAATTTTCCCAAACTCACTATCGTTCAAACAGTGGGAAAATTCTTATCTTAAGACATTTCGCTCTTTTTATTCAAGCTCGCAATAATTTACTTAAGAAAATAAATTATCTTCTCTTTTTTACACTTACTTTAATGCTTGGTCAAAATCTTTTATAATATCTTCAATATCCTCTATCCCTACGGATACACGAATTAAATCTGGGGTGATTCCGCAAGCTATTTGTTGCTCTTCGGTTAATTGACGATGGGTCATACTAGCAGGGTGGAGCACGCTTGACCTAACATCTGCTACATGTACTACTAGGGCAGCTAATTTCAAACTATTCATAAACTTCTTACCTGCTTCATAGCCACCTTTAACACCAAATGTCAGTACGCCACTTGCTCCTTTAGGAAGATATTTTTGTGCTAAAGCATAACTTGGATGGTTTTCTAGTCCCGGATAATTTACCCAAGCTACATTCTCATGTTTTTCTAAAAATTCAGCTAATTTTAATGTATTTTCACTATGTCTTTCCATTCTTAAATGTAAAGTTTCTAAACCTATATTAGTTAAATATGCGTTAAATGGGCTCATACAAGATCCATAATCTCTCATTAAAGTAACCCTAGCTTTTACAATATATGCAGCATCACCAAATGTTTCTGTATAGCTTAATCCATGATAGCTTGGATCTGGCTCTGTTATTTCAGGATACTTACCAGTATTCCAATTAAAGTTTCCCCCATCTACTATTATTCCACCTACGCTTGAAGCGTGTCCATCAATGTATTTTGTTGTCGAGTGGATAACAATATTTGCTCCATGCTCAAATGGCCTACATAAATAAGGAGTTGGAAATGTATTATCAACGATTAAAGGAACATCTTTTGCTTTGGCAATCTGTGCAAACTTTTCAAAGTCTAAAACATTTAACCCAGGATTACCTATACTTTCGGTGAAAATTGCTCTCGTATTAACACAAAAATGTTTTTCAATTTCTTCTGCAGATAATTCTGGATCTACAAAGGTTACTTCAATGCCAATTTTCTTTAAAGTAACTGCAAATAAGTTATATGTACCGCCATAAAGTGTTGAAATGGCTATCACATGGCTTCCCGCACCACAAATATTTAAAAGTGCAAGTGTTGAAGCTGCTTGACCAGAAGATGTTGCTAATGCCCCTACCCCTCCTTCTAACATATTTACTTTTTCCTCTAATGCAGCTACTGTTGGATTACTTATTCTAGAATACATATGACCATTCTCTTCTAAATCAAATAACCTAGCTACTTGGTCAACATCGTCATATTTATAAGTTGTTGATTGATATAATGGCAATACCCTTGGTTCTCCTGCTTTTGGCTCATATCCACCTTGAACACTCCTTGTTCCTAATCCCCACTCTTTTTTCATCATAAACCCTCCTTAAAATATATAACTTAAACAAAAAAGCCACCTCCTAAGAAGTGGCTCTAATCAACAAGTGACTACCTACCTCTTATCTTCCAGGTTACCCTGCAGGATTTAGCACATTTCTAGTTAAATACTAGCTGTTGCTGGGTTTCATCGGGCCAGTCCCTCCACCACTCTAGATAAGAATTTATATTTAATTTTCTTTATAGCATAACCATAATAACTTACTTTGTCAAGATATCTTTATTTTTTCAACATCTCTGGATCTAAACTAATCATTTTCTTAAAGTCATAGTTTTTAGTTAATCTAAATACTACCGGACTTAAGGCAAGCATACCAATAAGGTTAGGTAAGATCATTAGACCATTAAAGGCATCGGAAATTGACCATACAATCTCTAAGTTAGTTACAGCTCCAACAAAACAAGCAATAACCCAAGCCCATTTATAATATAATTCACCTTTTACACCGATGAAATATTCTAAACATTTAGAACCATAGTAGTACCATCCTAAAATAGTTGAATATGCGAAGAAAATAAGACCAAATAAAATAACTAAATCTCCAGGTCCTGGTAATAACATTTTAAAAGCATTAGATGTTAAAGCTGCACCTGTTAATAACTCTATTCCTTGCTCTGCTAATTCTGCTTTCATTGTTACTGGGTACATCATTCCATCACTACCAGTTAGTTGCATAATTCCATCTGCTCCAATATTTACAAATGGAGAAACTAGAATAACTAATGCAGTCATAGAACATACGATTAATGTATCAATAAAAGATCCTAAAGAACCAATGATACCTTGTTTAACTGGGTCTGTAGTTGAAGCTGCACCGTGTACAATTGCTGCTGTACCAAGACCTGCTTCATTAGAGAATACTCCACGAGATACCCCAAATCTAACAACTGAACCTAAAAGTCCACCTTGAACTGCATGACCTGAAAATGCTGTACTGAAAATCATACCAAAAGCATGAGGAATCTTGTCATAGTTTAAAGCTAAAATGGTTATAGCTCCTACGACATATACTAAAGACATAATTGGTACAATTTTATCCGCAACTTTACCAATTGATTTAATACCACCAATTAAAACTAATCCAGTTGCCCCAGCAACAATTAAACCTGTAATCCATGTAGAAACACCCCAAGAATCATGAACAACTTGAGCTACTGAGTTTGCTTGCACAAGTGTACCAGGTCCAAAACAAGCAATTAATCCAAAGAAAGCAAATGCTCCACCAAGCCATGCCCACCCAGGTCCCATACCATTTTTGATATAGAACATCGGTCCGCCCGACTTTTCACCATTTGCATTTGTTTCTCTATAAAGAATAGCTAAAACTGCTTCAGCATATTTAGTCGCGCCACCTACAGAAGCTGTAACCCACATCCAAAAAACTGCTCCCGGTCCCCCCATAGTGATTGCTGTAGCAACCCCGGCTATATTACCAGTACCAATAGTAGCAGCTAGTGATGTCATAAGAGCCGTAAATGGAGAAATGTCACCATCCTTAGTTGTTGCTCTACTAGTAAATAATAATTTAAACGCTAATCCCAATTTTCTAAATTGTAAGAATTTTGTTCCTACAGTTAATAAAAGTCCAGTACCTACTAACAACGAAACCATTAATGGTCCCCAGGCAAAGTTTCCAAGCATTCCGACAAATTTTTCAAAAGCTTGCATTTACAACACATCCTCTCTCAAAAGTAATTAGTATAAAATTATGAATCCACTGTTTTGCTTATGCTAATGCTTATGCTTATGCTTATTGACACCTCCATATGAAAACCCAATAATAAAGATAAATTTAAATTATCAAAAGATTTCCTAAATTAAGAATTATAATTATATTGAAAATAATATTTGCAATTAAATTATAATTTATCCTTTAAATATTCTCAATAGATTTTAAATTTTCTGTCTATTAGAATAAATGATATATACCATAAGAATGTGCAGAATATGTAATATTTTGTACAACCATAGCATATATATAAAAAAATACAGTGTATACATACACTGTATTTTTCATATTTTAGTAGATAATGCTTTAGCTTACTTATTATAAATACCTACTATTATTTAAACCTTACTTTAATTCTTATTTATAATTAACTTTTAAATTTAAGTAACTCCTGCATTTCTTTAGAGTCATCCATTTTCATATTTTTAAAGTCATATCTTCTCACAACTTTAAATACAATTGGACTTAAAAGAACTAAGGCTATTAAGTTAGGGATTATCATTAAGCCATTAAAGGCATCAGACACAGCCCATACGATGTCAAGCTTAATAACTGCTCCTACTAAACACATCGCAACCCATAACCACTTATATAAATTAACACCTCTTAACCCTACAAGGTATTCTAAACATTTTGCCCCATAATAATACCATCCTAAGATAGTAGAATAAGAGAAAAATACTAATCCAAATAAAATAAGTAAATCACCAGGTCCTGGTAAGCCAACATGGAATGCTTGTGAAGTTAAAGCTGCTCCCGTTATAAAATCAATTCCTTGAGCCGCAAGATCAGCCCTCATTGATACTGGATACATCGCCCCATCACTTGCTAATAATTGCATGATACCGTCTGGTCCAATATTAACAAAAGGAGAAGTTAAAATTACTAAAGCAGTCATTGTACACACAACAATTGTATCAATAAATGCACCTAAAGAACCAATTAAACCTTGTTTTACTGGATCACTTGTTGAAGCTGCTCCATGAGCAATCGCTCCTGTACCAAGTCCCGCTTCATTTGAAAACACACCACGAGATACCCCATATCTAATAATGGTTCCTAATAAACCACCTTGAACTGCATGACCAGAAAATGCACTCTCAAAAATCATCCCAAAAGCATGAGGGATCTTGTCCACATTAAATGCTAAAATTACTAATGCACCTACAATGTAAACTAGTGACATCACAGGTACAACCTTACCTGCTACACTTCCGATAGATTTAATACCACCAATTAAAACAAGACCTGTTGCTACTGCAATTACACTTCCTGTTATCCATGGAGAAACTCCCCATGAACTATTTACAACCTCAGCTAAAGAGTTTGCTTGTACTAAGGTTCCTGGTCCAAAACAAGCAATTAAACCAAAAAAGGCAAAAACTGCTCCTAACCAATACCACCTCTTACCTAAACCGTTTTTAATGTAATACATTGGTCCACCTGATTTAAAGCCCCACTCATTTGTCTCTCTATAAGTGATCGACAAAACAGCCTCTGCAAATTGAGTAGCTCCACCAACAGCTGCTGTAATCCACATCCAAAATATTGCTCCTGGTCCACCAAAGGTAATCGCAGTTGATACCCCGGCAATATTTCCTGTACCAATGGTAGACGCTAATGAAGTCATTAACGCTGCAAAAGGAGAAATATCCCCTTCACCTGTTGTTTTCGTATTTGTAAATAAAAGCTTTAAAGAAACGAAAAGTTTTCTAATTTGTATAACTCCAGTACCAAGAGTCAGATATAATCCTGTTCCTACTAATAAGGAAACCATTATAGGACCCCAGGCAAAGTTACTGACAGCTACAGCTATTTGAGTAAATTGATCCATGCTTATCCCCCTTTAACTATGTATAATGTCCGGCTAATTTTCACAAAACTAGCAAAAAGATAAAGTTGATTAAAAAACATATCATGATAAATTTTTTTTACTTATCGATAATAGTATATATTTAGACAAATTTCAACAATTGTGCGAAAATTCAGCGATTAAAAAATATTATCAATAGTATAAATAATATTCCATAACACATATAATCATTTGCTTATTAATTCTCCTTATGACCAATAAATTATTTTCTAACTTAAAATATTTAATCTATTATCTAGATTATCTCCATATTTCAGGGATATATGTAAGGTTTCTGTAAATAATTGAGCATTTAAATTAAGAAAAGATACTTGTTCTAATCTACTTTATTAAGCGATATATATAATAAATAAAAAGATTTTACTAAAACAAATAGGATGGTACATATGTTTAATTTTAGGTATATGCGTTATCGACACCTTAATTATAAAAGATTTTTTATCTATATTTTAATTTTGCTCAGTCTTATTTTTATACTAAAAGGGTGTTTTTCATCTAAGGAAAAAATAGAGCCATCACCTACACCCACGCCTTCAGTTCAGGAAGGTATGGATCAGTATAAGAACGTAGCTGTTTATTATAATGGGACAGAGTATACAACATCTCATGGCAAGCATTATAGTGCAGATGGCTATTATTATGGACTTAAATGGCAATGTGTAGAGTATGTGAAGCGTTTTTATTACGAAGCTAAAAAACATCCCTTACCTAATTTATTTGGTAATGCTAAGGACTTTTATGATCCCAATTTAGCTCATGGTGAATTTAATGCTGATAGAGGATTAGTGCAATATAAAAATGGAGGAAATATTGCTCCTATGCCAGATGATATCCTCGTTTTCACGCATGCAACCTATGGTCATGTTGCTATTATTACGGAAGTTGGATCAGATTATATCGAAATTATTCAACAAAATGTCGGTAATAAAACCAGAGAAAAATTTAAGTTAACAGTAAAAGGTAATAGTTATATTATAGAAGCTAAAAATCCTCCTACCGTCTGGCTCCGCAAAATCTAATATTAATTTACATAAAAAAGGCTCTCCTTAAGTAGCAGGAACCATTTCCTAGCTATAAAGGAGAGTCTTTTATAAGTTTTTCTCTATGGCAAAAGTTTATATTCATTATGTAAATTCTTTATTTTTTGATGTACATCACTTGCCTGCATAATCTCAGACATCAGAGCTGCACCTGTTGCCCCCGCCTTAAATACTTGGCTTAAATTATGAATATTTATCCCACCTAAGGCTATGACAGGAACTTGTACACGGGAAGTTATTTTTTCTAACCATTTAATTCCTCTAGGAGCTAAACCCTTTTTACAATCTGTCGGAAAAATATGACTTGCTAAAAGATAGCTTGCCCCATTTTTACTGGCTGTTAAGGCTTCTTCTAAACTATGTACTGATACTCCTATTATCCCGGTAAAATCCGTCCTATCATTCATAAAATCAGTAAAAGAAATTTGAATACCTGTAGCCTTTATTTCCCTAGCAACCTTAAGATTTTCATTAATAATTAAGGAAGTATTAGTCCCTTTTGTTATTGCTTTAACCTTTATGGCCAATTGCAACAAATCAAACGAGTTTAAATCCTTTTCGCGTAAAATAATAGAGCCTACTCCTGCTTTTACAGCTTCCTCTATAATAGGCAAAAACCTTTCGGGTGATACTAATTTTCGATTAGTTATGAAATAAATCATCTTTTCATCCTATTCTTAAATTTACAATTATTTAACCGCTTAAACATACTATTATATACTTTCTTACTCTTCTCTAATAATTAGACAAAGCCTCATCAGCAAGGGGCATCCAGTCTTTAAAGATTGGTTGATAACCTCTAGCTAAAATTGCATCTCTCATTTCCTCAACATTCCTATTATCAGCAATTTCAAACTGAGGGTCTTGATGTTCTTCTGTTGTATGACCTCCAACCTCTGTACTAACCCCCGCAGACATTTTTGTTACCCCAAGGGATAAAATATTATTTCTAAATTCTGCACTTTCTCTAGTTGAAATTGTTATACCTGCTCGTGGAATAAATAATCTATATGCAAACATTATTTGTAATAAACTAGGGTCATCAACATGATAAACTTCATCAAAAACTCCAACATGAGGTCTAATTCTAGGTGGAGAAATACTTATATCTACTTCTGGGTATTTATTTTGCAGATAATCAGCATGAAGTCCCGTTATAAAAGCTTCTTTACGCCATTTATTAAGGCCTAGTAATGCTCCAATATTAACTGTTCTCATTCCTGCCTTACAAGCTCTTTCGGGTGCATCAATTCTAAAGCGATAATTCTTTTTCTCTCCACTTAAGTGCACCTTATCATAAATTTCTTCATTATATACCTCTTGATAAATAGTAAAACCATCAACACCAGCATTTACTACCTTTTTATATTCATCTTGAGTTAACGCATAAATTTCAATTGAAATAGATGTAAAATATTTCTTTAATACTTGAACTGAATCAACGATATACTCAACAGGCGTTATTTCTCTAGATCCCCCTGTTAAGATTAAAATATGTTGTAAACCAGTTTTAGCTATAGCAGCAGCTTCAATCTCTATTTCCTCCATACTTAACCTTTTTCTGAAAATATGGTTTTCTGCATTATATGTACAATATACACAGCGATTAGTACAATAATTAGATAAATACATCGGTGTAAATAATAAAATGCTTTTACCGAAGTGTTGCTGAGTTAGTCTTTGTGCTTTTCTAGCCATTGGCTCTAAGAATTTACTGGCCTGTGGTGATAAAAGAGTTAGTAAATCCCATTGATCTAATCTATCTTTATTTAAAGATCTTAAAACATCATTTTCAGTAACCTTTTCAAAAAATTCCTCAACTTCAAAATCCTTATATTTTTCATAAACATTATAAAAACTCATTAGCAAGCACCTTCATTCAAAAATCCTGTTAGAGGCGAAGATGCACTTGCAAAATGTCTTTCAGGTCCAAATTTTGAAAGATACGCCATGCGACCAGCTTTTACTGCCATGGAAAAGGCTTCTGCCATTTGAATTGGGTCACTACTAGTGGCAATTGCCGTATTTACTAGAACTGCCCCTGCTCCCATTTCCATTGCTTCAGCTGCTTCAGAAGGTTTGCCGATACCAGCATCAACGATAATTGGCACATCTTTAATTTCATCGATCATAATTTGTACTAATTCTTTAGTTCTAATTCCTCTATTAGTTCCAATTGGAGAACCTAGTGGCATCACAGCTGCAGCTCCTGCTTCTACCATTCTTTTAGCTGCCATTAAATCTGGGCTCATATAAGGAAGAACGATAAAGCCTTCTTTTGCTAATATTTCTGTTGCTTTAGTTGTTTCATAATTATCTGGTAATAAATATTTACTATCAGAAATAACCTCTATTTTAATCCAATTACCACACCCAGAAGCTCTTGCAAGTCTTGCTATTCTTACTGCTTCCTCAGCATTTCTAGCTCCTGATGTATTAGGAAGAAAGATACATTGCTTTGGGATAAAGTCTAAAATATTTTCTTCTTTAGAATTAATATCTACTCTTCTTAAAGCCATGGTAATTACTTTACTACCACTTTTTTGAATTGCATCATACATAATTCTATGATTTGGATACTTTCCAGTACCTATTAATAATCTATTATCTAAACTGTGTCCACCTATATTTAATTTATCCATTATTATCACTCCAATTTTCATTTTTTAAACTTCTGTTTCACCTAAAATAATTCTTAAAACTGTATTTGCTTGATGATTTGCTGCTATAGCAACCCTAGGGGCCATTAGCCCGCAACCCATCTGTACTTCTGAAAAATCATCACCAATTAAATAAAAGTTATCTCTAATTTTTTTGGTTTTAATTGTATTATTAGAAAAATATCCTGCCATACCTGAAGCTGCCACAATTATTTTTTCTTTATCTTTTGTTAATACTGTATTTACTAAATTTGCTTTACTTTCTGGATTGTCTAAAGCTTCTACAATAATCTCTACTTCTTTAAAACAATCTATGAGGTTATCTTGATCTAAAAATATGTCTTTTGTCTCTATTTTTACAAAGGGATTTATCTCTTTAATTAATTCTTCTAAAGCTTTTGTTTTCATCATCCCTATATGTCTGGTAAAATATTGTTGTCTATTTAAATTACTTGGTTCGACTCGGTCAAAGTCAACCAAGATTAATTTACCGATACCTAGTCTAGCAAGAGAAATTGCTACATTAGAACCGAGTCCCCCTAGTCCTGCTATTCCTACAATGGATTTTTTTACTTTAGCATGAACTCCTGGGGTGTGCCTGGCTACTAAAAGTGCTTCTAATTCTTCTTTACTAGGTATCTGGCCTTTTTTTATAAATGTTATCCTATCATCTTGATTTAATATCCTATCTTTAGTTATAGGGGCTCCATTTAAAACAATGATATTTGTGTCTTTTTTCACAATGTCCTTTAATTCAAATAAAGATGTGCCCTCTTTTATTTCTTTAGGATTTTCATTAACATATACCTTCATCCTAACCTCCCCCCATGAACGTAACAATTTCTACCTTGTCATCTTGATTAAGCTTTGTTTCAGCATATTTATCTTTAGGTATAATCTCTAAATTTATTTCAATAATTACCTTGTCTTCTTTGATATCTAGTTTGCACAACATTTCACTAACGCTTATTCCTACTTCAAGATAACTTTCTTGTCCATTAATTTTCATTTTATCGCCTCCTTTTTCTTAAATAAAAAAAATGCAAACCCCTAAGGATTTGCATTAATATTAAAAATAAAATTAATCGCTGAACATCCCTACGTTGGTACTAACCAAATCAGGTTCGAAGGGTAAGAGATAACATCTCACTTTCAGCCTATCAGTATAGGTTCCCCTTGTTCCGTAAATATTTAATTACTCATAGTATAATGAATATTTTAATAAATGTAAAGAGTATTTCAAATTATCTTTATATTAATGTCAATTATTAATATCCTTACCTTTATAGCCGCTTTTCTTATTAATACAGTAACCAAAACTAATCACGAGAATATGATAAATTATAACCACGAAAAGTTAATTTGAAAGGAGTAGTTTAATGTATAATAGTCAAAATTATATGTATAATCAAATGCCAATGATGAGTCAACAGCAACCTCAACAGCAATTTAACCCATTTAATCCATTTTTCCCGTTTCCACAAAATAGATCTGTTATAGATGCCGGATCTGCTGTAAAAAATCGTACTGGAGAATTAAATATCAGGTTTAATCGTAGATTTTCAAGCCCTCCAATAGTAATTGTAACTTCCTATTGGAAAGGTCAAGGAAGTCAAGTATCATTTGTAGATACCGTTACAAGAGTAAATCGTAATGGTTTTACCGTGGTTAGCGATAATGCTGCTAGTAATTATTATGTGAATTGGGTAGCTGTTTTACCAGAGTAAGAGTAAGAAAAGGGCCGTCTCGACTTAAATCAAAAAGCCGAGACGCTTTTTTTATTTGTTCAGGTTATATATCTTTATTTCAGTTTAAACTTTTGCACTACTGCATTTAATTCTTCGGCAATTTTTACTTGATGGAGAGCCGAATCTGCAATATTATCAATTGCTGTGGTAGTTTCATTAATACTCATTGCAATTTGCTGGGTACCTGCCGAAGTTCCTTCTGCTGTTGCCGATACAGCTTCCATAGCTATAGATATTTCTTCACTAGATCTCTTGATACTTTCCATGCTAATGCTCATTTCTTCTGACAATGTCCATAACTCTTCTGCATCTTCAGAATATTGTGAGCCAAATTGTAGCATTTTTTCATAATCTTCATTTACTTTAGTATCAATAAACTCTAAAATTCCTTCAGAGTTCTCTGCTAAATTATAAAAAGAACTTTGTACTTGAGTGGTAATAGATTGGATATCCTGAACAGTATGTGCTGATTGTTCAGCCAGTTTACGTACTTCGTCTGCGACTACGGCAAATCCTCTACCCTGATCTCCAGCCCTAGCTGCTTCAATTGCTGCATTTAAAGCTAATAAATTAGTTTGAGCTGCAATATCTGAAATAACCATTGCCATTTTACTAATTTCTTCTACTACCTTTCCTTGTTCTAAGGCTTCTTGAATACTTGCTTGTTTTTCAGCATACATAGCCTTTTCTGTTTTTTGAGCATCTTCAATTTGTACTTTAATTACTTCTGCCCTCTGGGCTATTTTTTTACTTGCTTCACTTACGTCTTTAGACTTTTGACTTACTTTCCTGGTTGAATCAGCTACTTCTTGACTAGATGCTGTTATTTCTTCTGTGCTTGCACTTGACTCCTCCGTACTTGAAGCAATTTCTTGTGTTCCAATATCAATAGTTGTGGCTTTAGCCTTTATTTCATCTAATGTTCCTGAAAGTTCTTGACTATAGACATTTAAGGTCGAAGCACCATTTATTACCTTATCTATTACCTCTCTTAAATTAGAAAGCATAGTATTGCATGACCTACTTAACCTTCCTAATTCATCATTTGAGGTAATTTCTAATTCTTTAATACTCAAGTTTCCTTGGGCTATTTCCTGGGAAAATTTCATTAGCTTTTTAATTGGTTTAATTATTATTGAACAGACTACAAAAAATAATACACCTACTAAAACTAATAGAGCTATCAATCCTTGCGTGATACTTCTATTAACCATTTTTTTAATTGGACCTGTAATCACGCTTTTTGGGGTCATTATTCCTACCGACCATTTTGCAGATTTTACAGGTGAATAAAATACACAATAATCTTCATTTTCAAAATTAATTTCCTTCCAGCCAAATTCACCACTAATCATTTCCCTCGCAACTACCCCTACATCTCCTTCACGCTCAGTAGCATTTGCCTTCATGACTAATTCTTCATCTGGGTGAGCTAAGTAGCAACCTTCTTTATCTAATAAATAGGCATACCCATCACCTGTTTCTAATTTAGCTAAAACATCATTAATGGAATCTAAGCTAATATCAATAACCAATAATCCTAGAAAATTCCCACTATTATCATTTACAGGAGTAGTAATTGATAAAACTAAACCTCCTGTGATTAGATCCGTATATGGCTTAGTATAACAAAGTCCTTTTTCACTTTTTCCTTCCACATACCAGCTTCTTTTATCATTACGAAAATCTTCTGGTTGAATAAACTGGGTGGCATCAAAATAATTTTGACTTTTTTCCGATGCAAAGTAAATCGTTAAAATATTTTCATCTTCATCCGTTATTGTTTTGATATCTTTGTAAAATTCCTGATACTCAGGTCGATTTAAATATGTCGCTAAATCTCTTGACTCTGTAATGGCAGCAAAATTCTTAACAGAATCAGTTTTTGCTACATTATGTAGGACATATCCATACATATTTAAGTAATCATTCATTTCTGATGCAGTTCGTTTAGCCATTTCAATACCTGTGTTTTGTATGCCTTCTGCTCCTACTTTATTAATGGTATAAGCATTTGTGGCAATAATGATCGATAATCCTAGTAAAATTAAAACAATTGTTGGCACTAAAATTTTAATTGCTAGTGAATTTTTTAAACGATTCATAAATTTCCCTCCACACAATATTGCAAATATTTATGTATATATTCTTTATATTTTTAACAATTCCTCTCTTAAAATAATTCTTTTATGCATTTAATAAATTATCCTTATAAATTTATGTTCATTATTTGCCCAAAATATTCTTGATTGTCCTTAATTACCTTTTCATTACCTACAATACAGTGATAATCATCTTCTAAAACCTTTTTAAGTAGAGGTACTAACTCCCGGATTTTTTTCTCGTTTGTATCCAATATTTGTTTTCTATTTTCTTGTACATCTTTATAACTACAATTAACTAAATGATTCATAGCCGAAAGCCTAGACTGTTCATAGGGACTAAGTGGTCTATCTAAATCACTTATTGCGCCAATAATATACTTATTTATCTCATTATCAGTAACTTTAAAACCTTCTATAAATTTAGGTAATTCTTTAAATACCTCTAAGGTTTTGCTTAAATTTGGATCTCGATAGGAAAAGAGAATAAAGTCTCCCGTACTACTAAAACTAGCCCTTGCTCCATATGCTCCCCCCTGCATCCTCACTCGATTCCATAAATACTCTGTATCAATGATATTTTCTAAAACCTTCATGCTACCATGATATTCATAACCTAGATTTTTAAAATTATTCCCTTGTATGACATGTTGTACTTGTACAGGGCTAATGATTCCCTCATTTTTTTTCACCATCTTAAACTTAAACAAGTTAGCTTTTGTTTGTTTATTATTAAGGCTCTTTAAATAATCAGGTAAAGTATCGCTCACACTTTTATATTTATCTTTATCACAAGTAATGCTTATAAGTAATCCTTGCTTGTTAAAAATCAGCTTACTTACTTCTTGTAAATTAGCCCTAATTTCGTTTTCCCTTGTAGATAATCCCTCAGCTGTTTGCGTAATAAAGTGATTAAAGCTAAGTCCTCCAAGCTCATTATACGCTTCGCCTGGGTTAAAATATGATAAACAACGTTTAATAGCTAACCTTTCACCACTTTCAAGGGCTAGATTTTGACTTGTTAATTTTACTTTTTTAATCTCTGTCGCTAAATTTTTAGTTTCCTTAAAATTACTCGTACCTATTTCAGATAAAATCTTAAAAACCTCAGGCAAATTACTTTCTAATACTTTTGCCGAGATGATAAATTTAGGATAAAAGACATTCTTATCCTTATAATCTGTAAAAGCCCGAACTTCACAACCAATTCCTCCTGTATGCATTTTTATCTTCTCTTTTAATTCTTCCTGGCTTAAACCTTTTGTATCTACCTTTCCTAAAAGCTGGGCTAGTAAATAAAGATAGGAAATTTTCTCTTGAGGTACTTTACTAGCATCAAAGTAAAAATCTAAATAAACTAATTCTCCTGTTTCAAAAGGATGATGTAAGACATTGGTTTCTTCTATACTTTTTTTTAACATTTCTGGTTTTTGCGGAGTTCTAATATCTCGTAGAGAGATTTTAGGTATTTTGGCTACTGTTTCTTTTTCATCTGGCTTTACTTGCCAGGATTTTAGCTTTTCATTTAAATTTAGGATTTCATCTACATCAGCTTCTGATAGACTTTCTGTAATCTTTGTTAACCTTTCTGCTACTTTTATCTTGTTTTTATCTAAAAGATAAGGGTCAGGTTTAACGATAACCTGAGATTGATGCTTATTTTCTAATAAATAAGTTTTAATTAAATTTTCAAAATACTTATTAGGTATTTCTGATTTTATTTTTTCTAAAGTTTCTTCATATTCTAAAAATAGGCTGGGGTCATGATCATATAACCAGCTACTCATTACCTTCATATTATAGTTAATTCCTCGACCAGCATTTAAACTCTCTTCACGCAATGAAATTTCCACTTGATTAATTGCACTTTTAATTAATTCCGGCTCTATACCTTCGTCTACCATTTTAGTTAAACTACTTTCTACGATTCTTTCAAATCTCTGTTGATCATATTCCTTTGCATTTTCTACAACTATTCCTAATATGGGTTGCTGAATACTTGGTTCATAAAAAGATGATATATTTTCCCCAATATCTGCAAAGTTTAAAGCTTCTTTTAATGGAGAAGAATTGTTATCGAGTACTAAATTTAAAATTTGAAAGGCCCAGGTTAATTCTTGATTCTGATTTTCGCCTAAAACATAATTTCGACTTATATATGTTTTATTATCTGTACTTTCACCCTTATTACTTGGATAACTGCCTATAAAATATTTTTTTTCTGTAAATGTTGGTTCAAGTGGAATTTTAGAAGCTATTTTCTTTTGGGAAAAATTACGTAAATATTCTTTGTTTAAGTATCTTAATGTTTGACTAAGGTTTAAATCCCCGTATAAATAAATAAAACTATTAGAAGGATGATAATATTTTTGATGATATTCTAAAAATTCCTTACTACTTAAATTTGGAATTGCTAAAGGATCACCCCCTGAGTCCTTTGAGTAAACTGTATTTGGAAAAAGTGAATTTAAAATATTACGTAATAAATAATTAGAGGGCGTTGAATAAACTCCTTGCATTTCGTTATAAACAACACCTTGATAATTTAAAATACTCTTTTCATCCTTTAACTCATAATGCCATCCCTCTTGCCTAAAAACCTCAGGATTTTGATAAAAATTAGGGTAAAAAACAGCATCTAAATAAACATCCATTAAATTTCTTAGTTCCTTTTCATTTACACTAGCACATGGATACATCGTGTAATCAGGGGCAGTTGCAGCATTTAAATAAGTATTTAAAGACCCTTTATTTAACTCTACAAAAGGATCTTTTAAAGGATATTTACGTGAACCACAAAATACACTATGCTCGATAATATGTGCTACCCCTGTATTATCAGTAGGTGGTGTGCGAAAGTTTATAGAAAAAACTTTATTTTCATCATCATTATCAATATGTATTAGCCTTGCCCCTGTTTTTTTGTGCTTAAATATTTTTACATTAGAGTTTATTTCGGAAATTGTTTTTTCTTCAATAAGCCTAAATCCATACTTATTAATCTTAAAATACTGAACACCTTGATATACAAGAAAAGCTATTAATACAATAGTAACAGCTAATATAACCTTGCGGTTTAAGACATATAGTTTCATTACACACCCTCTTTTTTTATTCTCCTTATATTTTATATGCAAAATTTTGAAAAATATTAATTGTATTATTCAGTAATAATGTAGCCTGATCATAAAAAAACTCCTCTCATAGTAAAACAGTCTTATTTTCACTGTCTACTATAAGAGGAGCATATAATATTTTTAGCTATAATTTTCTGTTGATGCAATTTCTTTTAAAGTTGTACTTATTTCTTCATGTGCTTTATTTTCTGCTGCTAACTTTTTAAAGGCTACGCTAAGCATTAATTTTATACGATTTAATTGATTAACTTCGCTCGCCCCAGGATCATAATCGATAGGAGAAATATTAGCCTTAGGGTAATGCCTTTTAATTTCTGAAATCATCCCTTTACCAGTGATATGATTTGGCAAACACGCAAAAGGCTGCACGCACACTACATTTTCTACTCCACTTTCGATTAATTCAATCATTTCAGCTGTTAAAAACCAACCTTCTCCTGTTTGATTACCTAAAGAAATAATGGGCTCTGCTTTTTTTGCTAGTTCATATATCTTAATTGGAGGACTAAAAGATTTACTTTCACTTAATGCCTTTTTCATTTCTCTCCGATAAAATTCAATAACATTAATCGCTAGTTTTCCTAATAAATTTCCTTTGAAGCTACCAGATAATTTATCATATTTATAAACAGAATCAAAGGCAGAATATAATAAAAAGTCCGTTAAATCTGGCATTACAACTTCAGCCCCCTCTTCTTCTAAATGAAGGGCAATATTATTATTTGCAAAAGGATGAAACTTTACTAAGATTTCGCCAACTACTCCTATTTTAGGTTTCTTAATATTATTGATTTCTAAATTATCAAAGTCCTGGACAATTTTATACATATTAGCTTCAAATTCCTTAAACCTGCCTCTGACGACAGCCCTTTTACAAATTTCTACCCACTTATCATAAAGTAGATTAGTACTTCCTACTATTTTCTCATAAGGTCGTACAGCAAAAACCAGACGCATTAATAAATCTCCGTATAATAATGCCATACAACCTTTATGGAATAATTTATATGTCCATTTAAAACCAGGGTTTTTTTCTAATCCTCCTGAATTAATGGAGATAACAGGTATTTCTCCTAACTCTGCATCTTTAAGAGCCTTTCGGATAAAGGCAATATAATTAGTTGCCCTACATCCTCCACCTGTTTGACTAATCATGACTGATGTTTTAGTTAAATCATATTTTCCAGATTTTAAAGCTTTCATTATTTGCCCTACAACAATAATCGAAGGATAGCAAGCATCATTATTGACATACATCAACCCTTCATTGATATCCTGTTGCTCAACTTCCGGCAAAATTTCTATTTTATAACCTTCAGAATTAAATGCAGGCTCTAAAAATTGAAAATGTATAGGTGACATTTCCGGTACTAATATTGTATGATTTTTTTTCATTTCTTCTGTAAACACTTTTCGTGGTGTTAAATCATAAAGTTTCCTAGGCTCAAATTTTATAGCATCCCGTTCATTCATTGCCGCTAATAAAGAACGAAGTCTAATTCGGACAGCTCCTAGATTATTAATTTCATCAATTTTTAATACTGTAAATATTTTGCCAAAACGCTCTAAAATTTCTTGAACTTGATCAGTTGTAACTGCATCTAGACCACAACCAAAGGAATTTAATTGAATTAATTCGATATTCTTTTCCTTTGCGACAAAACTAGCTGCCCTATATAATCTTGAATGATATACCCATTGATCGACAACACGTAAGGGTCTCTCTATATCACCTAAATGAGCTACGGAATCCTCAGTTAAGACAGCAAGGCCAAATGAAGCTATTAAATCATCTATCCCATGATTAATTTCCGGATCAATATGATATGGCCTACCTGCTAAAACAATTGCTTTGGTACCGTTTTCTTGCAACTGTTTAACTACTTCCAAACCTTTATCTTTAATTTTTTGCTGAAAATTTTCTAATTCTTGATACGCCTTTTTTACTGCTTGATCTATTTCCCTTTTAGGGATCTGAAAACTCTTTAATTCTTCAGTCAATCTTTTACTTAATCTTTTTTCATTATCAAGTGGTAGAAACGGATAGATAAAATTAATATCTTCTTTACGGATTTCATCCATATTGGCCTTTATTACTTCTGGGTAAGAAGTAACAACAGGACAATTGAAATTATTATCTGCTTCTATCTCTTCTTTTATCTCCAAGGGGATACATGGATAGAATATATTTTTAATGCCTTTATTTAATAAACTAACTATATGTCCGTTTGTGATTTTTGCTGGATAACATAAAGACTCCGAAGGGATAGTCTCCATTCCTAGTTCATATACCTTTCTAGTGGATCTATCTGATAAGACAACTCTAAATTTAAGTGCTGTAAAAAAGGTATGCCAAAACGGATAATTTTCATACATATTTAAGACACGGGGTATTCCAATTTCCCCCCTAGTAGCCTCACCTTTAGTAAGACTTTTATATTTAAATAGTTCGTTATATTTAAACTTAAATAAATTAGGAACACTAGAAGCCTTCGTTAATTTTCCTACTCCCTTTTCGCAGCGATTACCTGAGATAAATTCTCTATTATCTGAAAATCTATTAATAGTTAATAAGCAATTATTTCCACACTCCCTACATCTATCTAAAGATACATCCATGGTGAAATTATCTAATTCAGTAAGTCCTAATAAACTAGATTTATGGTCTTCCTCATATCTTTCTTTAGCAATTAAAGCACTCCCATAGGCTCCCATTATTCCTGCAATATCTGGCCTGATAACATTTTTACCTATAGTTAGCTCAAAACTTCTCAGCACTGCATCATTGTAAAATGTTCCACCTTGCACAACGATATTATTTCCTAATTGATCATAATTAGTAACCTTAATTACCTTAAAAAGAGCATTTTTAATAACTGAATAAGCAATCCCCGCTGAAATATCACCAACTTCGGCTCCATCCTTTTGTGCTTGCTTTACTTTAGAATTCATAAAGACTGTGCACCTAGTTCCTAGATCAACCGGCTTTTCTGCAAAGATACCCTTTTTCGGAAACACCTTAGTATCAATATTTAAGGAATGGGCAAATGTCTCAATAAAAGACCCACACCCTGATGAACAAGCTTCATTAAGCATAATACTATCGATGACACCATTTTTAACATACATACATTTCATATCTTGCCCACCAATGTCTAAAATAAAGTCAACATCAGGGGAGAAAAATTTAGCTGCCTTATAATGGGCAACTGTTTCAATTTCTCCTATATCAATTTTTAAAGCTGTTTTTAATAACGATTCTCCATATCCAGTTACAGCTGAATTAACTATTTTTATATCTTCAGGTATAATATTATAAATTTCTTTTAATGCCCTTATTACTGACTGAAGGGGGCTCCCTCCATTACTACCATAATAAGAATAAACTAAATTTCCTAAATCATCGATCAATGCTAATTTGGTAGTTGTAGAACCTGCATCAATTCCTAAAAAGCATTTACCCTTTATATCCTTTAAACTAATTCTATTTACTTTAGTCCGATTATGACGAGTAAGAAAATCTTCGTAATCTTTATTATCTATAAAAAGTGGGGTTAGTATATTCTTTTCTTCAATATCGTATTTATCTAAATTTATTAATCCATCATAAATTGTCTTTAAAAAACATGGTTCATTCTTCTTAGAAGCTAATGCTGCTCCTATGGCTACAAAATACTGTGAATTTTCTGGGAAAATAATATTTTCTTGTTTTAAATTTAAGGTTTCAATAAATCGCTCTCGTAATTCAGATAGAAAATATAAAGGACCACCTAAAAAGGCAACATTCCCTTTGATAGGCATACCACAAGCTAAACCACTAATAATTTGATTAACAACAGCTTGTAATATAGAGGCTGCTAAATCTTCCCTTGATGCTCCTTCATTTAATAGTGGTTGAATATCAGTTTTCGCAAAAACTCCACAACGAGAAGCTATAGGATAAATCACTTTATAATTTTTAGCTAATTCATTTAATCCTAAAGCATCTGTTTTTAATAGAGTAGACATTTGATCTATAAATGCTCCTGTACCACCAGCACAAGTTCCATTCATTCGCTGCTCTACATTATCACCTAAATATGTTATTTTAGCATCTTCTCCCCCAAGTTCGATTGCAACATCTGTTTTGGGAATAATCTTTTCTATTGCTTCCGTACAAGCAATAACTTCTTGAATGAAATCAATATTCAGTTTTTTTGCTACATAAAACCCTCCAGAACCGGTTACATTGATAGTTACCTTTTGCCCTTTAAAAAGAGGATATACTTCTTCAAAAGCTTGTTTAACAGTAGTCTTAATGTCTGAATAGTGCCTTTTATACTTACTATAGATTAATTGATTATTATTTAATACGGCAATCTTAATGGTGGTTGAACCAATATCTAGCCCCATATGCAACAATTTCTTCATCTCCCCAATTCATCACATAAGCTAAGGACATAAATAAAACATTATAAACAAATTAATACTACTTAATTAAAATAAACAAACTAAATAATACTACTTAATTAAAATAAATTTGCAGTTTAAAGTCAAGTGGTACTTTTATTATGGTTAATAAACTATTCCATACTAATAATATGTAATTAAAATATTACTATACATTATATGTTTCTTTATAAAAAAAACACCCTTAAGGTGTTATTTAACATATAAATGGCTCCTCGAGCTGGGCTCGAACCAGCAACCCCCTGGTTAACAGCCAGGTGCTCTACCATTGAGCTATCGAGGAACAATAGGAAAAATCCCGGCGACGACCTACTCTCCCAGGACCTCTGGTCCAAGTACCATCAGCGCTGGAGGACTTAACTACCGTGTTCGAAATGGTAACGGGTGTGACCCCTCCGCTATTATCACCGAGAAAATATGTAATTGTTGAGTAGCATTTGCTCTCTCAAAACTACACAGTGAAGATTTTCGTCTTTATTTAGGTCAAGCCCTCGACCTATTAGTACTAGTCCGCTAAATACCTCACGGCACTTACACTTCTAGCCTATCTACCAGATATTCTCTCTGGAGTCTTACCAGCTTACGCTGTGGGAAATCTCATCTTGAGGTAGGCTTCGCGCTTAGATGCTTTCAGCGCTTATCACTTCCAAAC